>NZ_CP032827.1 GCF_003660165.1 Sphingomonas paeninsulae | reverse complement strand
GCCACGCTCTCCATTTTGCCCCTCGGATTGACGACGTCGTGCGGTTTCCAATCCCTGACGAAATCGCTCAGCGCGTCATCAGGTTTGCCGATCATGACGCGGAGCGTCGCGTAGAGATCTCCCGCGGTATGGCCCGCAGATTGTGGAACACCCCGACCGCGCAGCCGGAGTTCAGTCCCGCTATCGGACCCAGGCGGGATCTGCATCTTGACCGGGCCTCGCGGAGTTCTCACCTCGATGGGACCACCAAGGACAGCCTCCGACAGCGATATCGGCAATGTCACTGTTATGTCCTGGCCGCGACGCTCGAAGAAGGGGTGCGGTGCGACGTGAATTTCGATGAGCGCGTCACCCGCCTTCCCCCATTGCGGCCGGGTCCGCCCTGCCCGCGTAGCCGCATCACCTGCCCTTCAACAGCTCCCGGTGGGATCTTCACGTCGAGAACCCGACCGTCAGGCAATGTGAGCCGGCGTGTTGCGCCGTTGACGGCTTCCAGGAAGTCAGTCGTGAGAACATAGCGTTCGTCGGTGCCATCGCTCCGAAACGCGCCGCCGGGTCGTCTGCCCCCACCGAACATCGACCCGAAGATGTCGCCAAGATCGTCGGCGTCCCAGCTCCCCTGCCCGCCCGCTCCCCGGCTATAGCGATCGCCGGCGGTGCTGTCGGCATGCTCACGGTAGGACGGGCGCTGTGCCCGCTCCTGCCCTGCCGCGTCGATTTCGCCGCGGTCATATTGCGCGCGCTTCTCGGGATCGGACAGCAGGGCATTGGCAGCAGCAATCTGTTTGAAGAGCTCTTCGGCCTTGGGGCTGCCAGGATTGAGATCGGGATGATGCTGCTTGGCAAGCTTGCGATAGGCCTTGCGGATAGCGTCCTGACTGGCGTCGCGCGCGACGCCCAGCATTTTGTAGGGGTCGTCCACAATTTCCCTTTCCGCGACGGCTTCGGCGCCAACCTTGCACAATCAACAATGTTTAAGCGGGCACCGCCATGCAGCCTTCGGTTGCGGCTGGAGTGATGGACACCTCCTTCGAGGCATTGATCCCAGCGATGCGCCCAAAGGCGAAACATTCGCCGATATTGCCGCCGCCTTGGTAGAGAAAAGGGTAGATCGACCCGAGCTCACCTGCCGAATAGAGGCGGCGGATCGGTGCCCCGTCGGATCCGATCACCCGCGCCTCCTTATCGCGCCGAGGGCCGCCCTGCGTGTTGACCAGCGCTGGGGTCAATTCCAACGCATAGAATGGCGGCGACACGAGTGCCGCCAGGCTGTCGGCCGTGCGGCCCCAGTCATGATCCGTGCCCTGCCCGGCCGCACCGTTGAACCGGCTGACCGTATGCTCCAGAGCCTCCGGCGAAATTCCGATCAGGCGCGCGAGCTCGACCACCGTGTCGGCTTTCTTGATCCAGCCTTTGTCGATCTCCCGCAGATTGTCGTCGCTCCAGTCATAGTGGTTGCCGTGAACGACATCCCAGTCGGTGGTGGCCTTGCCGATATGCCCGGACAGTCGATAGGCCTCGTCAAAGATCATATGGATTGGCGTCGGCAGCGTCTGCTGCTGCCACACGCCGTGTCGCTCGACCTTGCCGTGAAAGTCGCCGACCGAGCAGGGCTCCCCTTCCATCGTGAAACGGGTGCCGTCCGCTGCCACGAAGAGATAGCTTCTGCCGTGCGGAAGGTTCAGCCATTGCGCGACCGGAATCTCCGGCGCCTTGAATGCGAGAATGGGGCCCGAGACATTGTGCATGTGCCACAGCTCCGCACCGATCTCGGACGCCATCCGGATGCCGTCGCCGGTATTATAGGGCGTCCCGACCGGATAGAGGTTTGGCAGGCCATCGACGAAGGTCCGCAGCATCGTCGGATTTGCCTCGAACCCGCCACAGGTCAGGATAACGGCGCGGCGCGCGCGGATGGAAATGCTTTTGCCGTCACGCTCAGCGATCACGCCAACGACGTCTCCGCCATCCTTGACCAACGCGAAGGCAGGCGTCTGATAGGAAATGGCGATGGGCCGGCACGCGACGGCCGCCTCGATCACGCGCCACAGGCGCTCGCCCCCGATCGGTCCATCGCCATTTTTCAGGACACGGACGCATGCCGCACCGTCTGCCTGCGGGAACTCCACATAAGGCATCTCTACCGGCGTCATGCCGAGGCCCTCGAGCCATGCCTTGTTCGCATGCATCTCCGTCGCCCAGACCGCGATCATGTCGTCTGCAATATTGTCGAGATACGGCCCGGCAAGCGCCCTGAAATAGGCAACGCCCTGTGCGACGTCGGCAGGCCAGAAGACGATATTGGCGGACACCCGGCTGTTGCCACCCTTATGCGCCTCGGGTGCCTTTTCGAGCAGGACCACTTTCGCACCCGCGTCACAGGCCGTGATCGCGGCGGTCGCACCAGCAAAGCCATACCCGATGACGACGATATCGGTCTCTTCGTCCCAGGTGGTGGGTACATCGATCATCGTGTTTCCATCTCGGTAGCGGGACCATCTGGGCGCCCGGCATCTGGCAAAGGCGCCGAATTCGTTCGGCAACGTTGCGGGTGCGGACGATCGATCGAAAGCGTCGGAAACTACCTACGCGCGTCGCCCTGAGCCCGGTCTGCCGCTTCAGGCGGCCGGCACCCTGGGTAACGCATTGTGGACGGCGGTCGCGGCAATCGCCGCCTCGCCGTTTGCGACACTGATCTGGTTGAGCCCGCGCACAAGGTCCCCGGCAGCGTAGAGGCCCGTGACCGACGTCTCCTGATGCGCGCTGACAAACAGACGACCCGCATCGTCCATCCGCGCTCCGAGCGAAGCCGCCAGATCGGTTTGCGCGGTCGTACCGAACGCTGTGTAGACCACGTCAAAGCTGTGGGATTGGCCATCAGCGGCACAGAAAGCGGCAACGCCATGCTCCTGCATCTCGATCGCCTCAGAGCCGATCTGCAGGATCTCGATGCCGTTCTGGATCAACGCCTCGTGAGTCGGATAGGGCAAGGCGACATCGCCGACCAACAATAGCGTCAGCTTGCTCGAATAGGTTCTAAGGAACAGTGCCTCCGCCGCGGCATGAGGTCCGTTGCCCAGCACGGCGATGCGCTTGTCCCGGCTCTCATAGCCGTCGCAGATCGGGCAGGTCCGGATCAGGCCACACTTAACGGCATCGGCGAGATGTGGCACGGGCGGCTTATTCTCGACCACGCCGGTTGCGAGGATAACGGTCTGCGCCAAGATCGCTCGATCCTCCATCTCGGCGAGAAATCCGCTCTCGTCGCGCCAGCGTAGGGTGTGAACATAGCCCTTCTCCGGCGTGCAGCCATATAGCTGCGCCTGATGACGCAGCCGGTCATGGTAGGTCGGCCCCGAAATACCTTCTGGAAAACCCGGGATATTGTGGCTGAGCGTGATCCACTCCGCGCGACTCCACCCGCCGTCGATTACCACGACCCGGCGCTTGAACCGCGCCAGATAGAGCGCCGCGGTCAGGCCCGCAGGCCCGCCACCAATGATCAGGCAGTCCAGAATAGGCATTGTGCAAACTCCGATACGTGGCGAGCGAACGACCGCTAGTCGGCTTCGGGTTGGCTGCATCGGAGATTCCCCGGAAGCGGCGGAAACTACCTAGCCGGTATCGGAACAGAACGACCGCGCCCCGCCCCGGGCGAAGACCGTTCGACGACAAGGTCACAATGGTATCGCGGCCGATGCGTAGTTTCCGATCCTGCCGGAAAGGCTTTTGCCTGGCCTACATCCAAGGGGCCGGTGCGCGCACGCTCCTTTCGCGCTTGCCGGGTTTTGCAGGGATGAAATGATGATCAACGATCACGAGAAAGACCTGCAGGACGCAGACACATCCCACGAGGACTCGGTATGGACCGAACATACCGGCGCAGGTGCTCCCGATACCGCGCCGGCTAGCCAGATTGTACATCTCGAAACAGCTCTTGCCGAAATGCGCGAGCGCTGGGTTCGCTCCGAGGCAGAGAATGCCAACGTCCGGTCCCGCGCCAAACGAGACGTAGACGACATGCGACACTTCGCGACCGAGGCATTCGCGCGCGATGTCGTAGAAGCTGCCGAGAATTTGCGGCGCGGGCGCGAAACATTGCCCCCGGTTTCGGATGAGGAAGCTCCAACCATCGCCGGACTACGGGCAGGCTTGACCGAAATCGAGCGCGGCTTTGTCGCCCTGCTGGATCGGAATGGAATTAAGCGGGTCGATCCTACCGGCACCGCGTTCGATCCGAATCTGCATCAGGCGATGGGGGAACTGGTCGCCGACGGGCGGGAGCCGGGTACGATCCTCCAGGCGCTCTCGCCCACCTGGATGCTCAACGGCAGATTACTGCGCCCAGCTATGGTCGTCGTCGCCAAACCCCCGCCCGACGACCCCGCAAAACCTCGCTAGGCAATCGACCGAGTCAGGTTTTCGGCGTCTCGCTCGATCACTCTCAACGATAGCTTCCGCCGCGTCAATTTGTCCCCTTCTTCCACGTCAGCCAGCCATAAGGACCACGAACATGAGCAAAGTCATCGGAATCGATCTCGGCACTACCAACTCGTGCGTCGCCGTCATGGATGGCAAGGAAACGCGGGTCATCGAGAACAGTGAGGGTGCGCGGACCACGCCCAGCATCGTCGCCTTTGCCGAAAATGGCGAACGGCTCGTCGGCCAGGCCGCCAAGCGGCAGTCGATCACTAACCCGACCAATACGATCTATTCCGTCAAGCGTCTGATGGGACGGCGGTACGATGACCCGGTCGCAGCGAAGGACAAGAGCCTCGTCCCCTACGCCATCGTCAGTGGTGACAATGGCGATGCCTGGGTAGAGACCCGCGGCCGGAAGTATCCGCCGTCGCAGATCAGCGCGTTCATCCTGGGAAAGATGAAAGAGACAGCCGAAGCCTATCTCGGCGAGGCCGTGACGCAGGCGGTGATCACCGTCCCCGCCTATTTCAACGACGCCCAGCGGCAGGCAACGAAGGATGCGGGCCGCATTGCCGGCCTTGAGGTCCTGCGCATCATCAACGAGCCGACCGCCGCAGCGCTCGCTTACGGCCTCGACAAAAAAACCAGTGGGCGGATCGCGGTGTACGATCTGGGCGGCGGAACTTTCGACATCTCGATCCTCGAAATCGGTGACGGGGTGTTCGAAGTTAAAAGCACCAACGGCGACACCTTCCTCGGTGGCGAAGATTTCGACGGCCGGGTCATCGATTTCCTCGCAACCGAGTTCCAGAAAGAACAAGGCATCGACCTGCGGACCGACAAGCTCGCCTTGCAGCGGCTCAAGGAGGCGGCCGAGAAGGCGAAGATTGAGCTGTCATCGGCCAAGGAGACGGAGATCAACCTACCCTTCATCACTGCGGATGCGTCGGGGCCAAAGCATCTGCTGATCAAGCTGACACGGGCGAAGCTTGAAGCGTTGGTCGACGACCTGATCCAGCGTACGATGGAACCGTGCAAGGCTGCGCTGAAGGATGCAGGCGTGACGGCCGCCGATATCGACGAGGTCGTGCTCGTCGGCGGCATGACGCGCATGCCCAAGGTGATCGAGGTCGTGCGCGCGTTTTTTAGCAAGGAACCCGCCCGCAACGTAAACCCCGATGAGGTCGTGGCGATCGGCGCCGCGATTCAAGGAGCCGTTCTCCGCGGAGACGTCAAAGACGTGCTGCTGCTCGACGTGACCCCACTCAGTCTTGGGATCGAGACGCTAGGCGGAGTGTTCACCCGTCTGATCGACCGAAACACGACCATTCCGAGCAAGAAGAGCCAGACTTTCTCGACCGCCGACGATAATCAGGCAGCAGTGACGATCAAGGTCTTCCAGGGCGAGCGTGAAATGGCCGCCGACAACAAGGCGCTCGGCAATTTCGACCTGACGGGAATACAACCCGCCCCCGCGGCATGCCACAGATCGAGGTGACGTTCGACATTGATGCAAACGGGATCGTCGCTGTCCAGGCTAAGGACAAGGCCACCGGCAAGGAGCAGCAGATCCGCATCCAGGCCAATGGCGGGCTTGGCGACGCCGATATCGATCGTATGGTGAAGGAGGCTGAGACGAACGCCGAAGCCGATAAGGTCCGCCGGGGTTTCGTCGAAGCGAAGAACAAGGCGGATGCGTTGACCCATCAAGTCGAGCACGCTTTAGCCCAGCATGGCGACAGCATAGCCGCCGGCGATCGAACCGATGGACGCACCGCGCTTGAGGCAGTCCGAACCGCCATCGATGCAGGTACTGAATCGGGCCTTGTTCAGGCGACGGACCGCCTAGCAGAGGCCGCAATCCGAATCGAAGACTCTGTCCAGAAGGCTGCCGCCTCGGGTTCCTCAGGGGCCGACGAAAGCAAACCATCGTCAGGCCCCTCCGACGACCATACGGTGGATGCAGAGTTCGAAGATGTGAGTCCGGGTGCGGGACGATGACTGCCGCAGTATTTCAGGAGTCGGTCCCACCCGTAAGAACGCGCAGTTTTGATCATGCAGGCAGAATTTATGATGTTTCTGCCTGGGTGCTTCCACAATCGCCGCGCACAATTACCGTTAGTGTCACCTGTAACGGGCACGGAGTATACTACGACTACCCAGATGGGGTCCGCACCCAGCAGAGCCACGAGGTGACGTTTTGCGGCGAGATCGACCTCACGCACATTGAGACGATGAACGCAGTTGATTACACGATGGATGACGCTGAGAAGCTAGTGAGAGCATGGGTATCATGAGGCAGCGATACCCCAAATAGCCAGCGCCGGCCCGACGTGCGTAGATTCCGATGCTGTGTCGGGTGCGACTGACCACCTACCCCAAGCGTGGTCGGGTTGATGCCGATCTGTCCGACGATGCGCGAGCACACTCAATCAGGAACGACAGATGTTTGACCCCATGTTCTATTTAGTCTGTGCCCTAGTGCTCGCCCTGATGATAGTCGCTATGGCTAGCATCAGAATTCTGCGCGAGTATGAACGCGCTGTGGTATTCACGCTCGGGCGCTTCGAAAGGGTCAAGGGCCCCGGCCTCGTCCTGCTTATGCCGTTCATTCAGCAGATGGTGCGCGTGGATCTGCGGATTCAAGTGATCGAGATCCCAAGCCAAGACGTCATCTCGCGCGACAATGTGTCGATGAAAGTCGATGCCGTGCTCTATTTTAATGTAGTGAATCCCGAGCACGCGATCATCCAGGTGCAGAACTACATGCCCGCCACCAACATGCTCGCGCAGACTACGCTGCGCGCGGTTCTCGGGCAACACGAGCTCGACGAGATGCTCTCGGAGCGTAAAAAGCTGAGCAGCGACGTGCAGAGCATCCTTGATGCGCAGACCGAGCTTTGGGGCATCAAGGTCAGCAATGTCGAAATTCGTACGGTCGAACTTTCCGACAACATGGTGCGCGCTATCGCCAAGCAGGCCGAGGCTGAGCGTGATCGCCGTGCCAAGGTAATCCATGCCGAAGCCGAGTTCCAAGCATCGCAGACGCTCGTCAACGCGGCCACCATCCTGTCCAGCAATCCGGCTGCCATGCAGCTTCGCTATCTGCAGACGCTGACCGAGATCGGCGCCGAACAGAATTCGACGGTGGTATTCCCGATGCCGATCGACATCGTGAAGCCTTTCCTGGCGTTGTTGGAAACGGCCGCGGACGCGAAGCCGAACGGCGATGACCGTCCCAAAGTCGCAAACGCGCCTTCTGTCATGCGCCCGTCGGTTGCCGAGCCGGCGTGACGCAGGCGCCATTGCTCGGTGCCGCGGTAGATCCGATTAGCAAACGCGTTGATGGCAAGAGCGTCCTGACCTTCAATAGCGGGTCGTCGTCGCTGAAGTTCGGGCTTTACCTCGTCGCCGCGCGCGATCCGGATGGGCTGACATCCGGCGAGATCGAAACGATCGGCGATGGCCATTGCGGGCTACGCGCGAGCGATGCCGCAGGCAGTATCCTTGTTGGCGATACGACGAAGATGGCTTCGCTGCTCCTGTAATAAGAGATCCCTTGCAGCGCACCACCCGCTCCATTCAAAGAACGGTCGCTAATTACTTATCAACTCATGCTTCGACCCGATAGGACCTGACAGCATGGGAGATAAAACGATGAAATCCACGCGCGCTCAGTTTCGGAATACACCTATCGCCGCGCTGCTTGAGCCTACCCCTGAGCCGCTGGCAGCGCTCTAGCGGTTGTGGGCGCGCCAATGGAAAGCGTTGCGGCGTTAGATTGATTTGCTTCTGCCGCAAAGATCTACACTTAGGTTTCGAAATTCTGGAAGGTTATAGCGATGCTGTTCGCGGCAAATCCGTGACGTGAGTATTTTCCGAGGTTTTCGAACAACGTCTTTCACAGGTATCGAAAATCTCTAGTCGGCCCCAGCTCAATTGGCGTCCAGCTGGAGTTGATGCAAGGATATAAGTCATGTCGTCCGACCTTACCGCTGATCCACGGCCGTCTGCGATCGATTACTCTGTCGCTGGGATTGAAATTGAATATTTAGAGCAGCGGCTTCACGCAACGATGGTACAGCTCGCTGCGGCCGCCGGGACACCTTCGCGTGCGTCCCACGCAGGTCTGGCCGACCTTTACCGTCTCGAGATTTCGCAACTGCGCAACGGTTCAAAGCTGGCAGTCATCGCCAATCCACTGCTCGAGCAAGCGCGCGAAGCAAGGGTCGTCGAACGATCATGTGAAAAGCCGTCTAGACCCAAGCTATCTCTTGGATGGCGTCGGGACACTCAAGGCTGATTGCGAGCTGCACTGGGTCCGAGCCCCGTAAGCGGCGACGACTGTAAACGGTGGTTATCGTCTCAAGAGGCAAAGATTATCGAAATGAGCACGGTAACATCGCGATGGAGTGGGAAGGTCGACGCAGCAACCTATTATTGCGGGAAGGATAGCGGTAAACGGCAAGTCAAGATAGTGCAGGTGACGCGATACTCATCGAGTTCATCCGCAATTGGACGGCAATTGGCCTCGCATACACCGGCGCACGGCAGACACCGAATTCGATCCAGGCTTGAATCCCACGCGACCTATTTACTAGCGATTGGCGGTCGACAACCTGCCGAGGTTTTCAATCGCAGTCCATGCAAGCAGCAGCGTATGACTTTGATGCACCAAAGGTTCAGCGCGAAACTTGGGTTCGTACCTACAAACCGGTGTACGGCAAAGGCATTGTGTTTGCAGCAAGACGCCCAGATTTGCTCCCCGCTCTTTCCAAAATGGTTTTGAAACCGCAAATGCATGTTTGACGAAAATCCTGCGGTGCGGACCAAATCGCGAAAGCGTGTTTAAACGGTAGAGATATCCAGTTTCATCTCGCGATATTGATCTCGCGTGATCTCGCCGCTCGCATAACGCTCGTTCAAGATAGTCGTAGCATCCTTGCGTTGCGATCCGTCAAATTTGCGGTGCGCGCGATACGCGTACCCCAAGTGCCGATGCTCGAGAACATCAGATAAATGAAACCCATCCACAGAATCCAGTCCCAGAAGAAATAGGATCCATTACCGTTCATATACGACATTGAGAGTCCTCCAGGCGTCGGGACGTGATTGCTGACTGCTCAGAATGCATGATCACAATTCTTATATAGCGCCCTGCGCGTGCGATAACGACGGACGGAATCTACTTACTTCCGCTGCGGCAGCGTCGTTTGCAAACACGTCATCCAGTGTGGCGATGCAAGCGATTGACATGCGATCAGCGACGGCTCTTCTGGACCACATGGATTTCGGAGGTCGGCTATAGGTACTTTCCGGCCCTGCACCCGTGTGCCTTCGCCTTCTAACCCCGTCACGACAAATTTCGTGGCGGCGCGTCAGGCCAATCTTCGACCGCCGTTATCAAGCTTAATCCGGTTGGCTATATCCAAGAAGGAAGTCGCAATGTTCACAGCTCAGCAAATCAAGCACGGTATGACAGTGGCTGACACTCACGGACTCCATATCGGTACGGTGGATCAGGTCATGGACTATGTCGTCGAGCTCACCCGCGAAGGGTTTGCCGACGGTCTCCACCATTTCGTTCCGATTGCCGCCGTTACGAACATCAACGGCAACGCGATGCTTGTCGATCCCGGCCACGTCACGACAATCGAGGCGGTGGAGGAATCGGTCGCATACGCACGCGGGCACGCTTCGATGGGAGATAGAGCCAACGTCGTCTTCGGAATACCTGGGGATGCAAGTGGCATGGGCGGCTGGGGGGCTCGTTGAAGCAGGTTCAATTTGCTAAAATGCCGCCGCACGATCGAATAGTTTGGCAATCCCGCCGCCGCAGCTACGAAGCTCTAGGCCGCGCAGTGAGTGCCTCCCGCTCGACTGCTGCGCGGGCGCGCATTACGATTTCCGCCGCCGCTTTGGTTCAAGCTCGGCTCGCGTAGTCTCTTGGTGTCGTTTGCGGTCACGAGTCTGAACGCCAGAGCCACTAAGACCCTTGACGTTGCGCAAGCATTTAAGACGCCTTCGTTTGGTTTAAATAAACCCACGGTGAAGCCGCTGTCGTCGACCGTCAAAGCCGGTGAGGACGAAGCCTACCCTTTTTGGCCCTGTTTCCTTCAGCAGTCTATCAGAGTGCAAAGGTGCGATGAACGCTCGCTAGCATTAAATGAATGCGGCGGGGACAAAGCTGATCTTCGGAACGCCGGCTCGGCGCAGAGCGTGGCGGGTTAAAATCGCGCCGTTGGCAGAGATGCTCGTTCGGAGCGGCCGGGGATGTTCGCCGTGAAAGGTTTTTTGCCACCGTTCGGCGCTTTGCTTTCGTTGCGGGTCACAGTTGCCGGCAGGGTGCGCCGATTCTCGATCAACCATTTGTGATGGGAAGTGGGTTAAAGCTTGACCGCATTGAGCCGCAACGCATTCAGGACGACGGTAAAAGACGACAGCGCCATCGCCGCGCCTGCAAGCATAGGGGACAGGAGGATACCCGTGACCGGATAGAGCACTCCGGCCGCGACCGGCACTCCGATTCCGTTGAACAGGAATGAGAATAACAAGTTTTGTCGGATGTTGTGCATGGTTGCATGAGCAAGCCGTCGCGCGCGCACGATCGCGGACAAGTCGCCGCCCGTAAGCGTTATACCGGCGCTTTCGATCGCGACGTCGGTGCCGGTCCCCATCGCCAGGCCGACGTCTGCAGCGGCAATTGCTGGCGCATCATTGATGCCATCCCCAGCCATCGCGACCTTGGCACCGCCGGCTTTCAACTCGCCAATAATGCGAGCCTTGTCCTCCGGTTTCAGATCAGCACGAACGTCGTCGATGCCCCCAACCGCACTTGCTACAGCATCGGCGGTCGTGCGGTTGTCACCCGTGAGCATGACGATCCGCAGGCCCTCGCTCCGTAGCGCCTGTATGGCGTCTCGCGCCGAGGCACGTATCGGATCAGCGACAGCCAGTAGGCCTGCCAGCTCGCCATCGATTGCCACGAGAATGACGCCGGCACCTTCGTGCCGATGACGATCGGCCGCCTCTTGTAGCGGTGTGGGATCGGCCCCGATCCGCTTCATCTGCGCAGCATTGCCGATCGTGACCGATCGGCCGCCCACCCTGGCGGTGACGCCGAGCCCAGTTTGCGATGCGAAGTCGGCAACCGCGTCGAGCTTCAACCCCTTGTCCTTTGCGGCCATAACGATCGCGTATGCCAAGGGATGTTCCGACTGCCCTTCGACGGTGGCAGCGAGTGAAAGCAGATCGGTTTCTTCAACCGCACCGAGCGTTTCGGTTGCAATGAGCTTGGGCTTGCCTTCGGTCAGGGTGCCGGTCTTGTCGATGACGAGCGTGTCGACCTTCTCAAATGCTTGAAGCGCTTCAGCATTCTTCACGAGCACGCCGGCACCGGCACCCCGGCCAGTTCCGACCATGATCGACATCGGCGTGGCGAGGCCGAGCGCGCACGGGCAAGCAATCACCAACACAGCAATAGCGTTGAGCAGGGCATGGCCCATACGGGGCTCGGGACCAACCCACGACCAGGTGATGAAGGTCATGATCGCGATTAACACGACCAGCGGCACGAACCAGCCGGACACCCGGTCCGCGACGGCCTGGATTGGCGCGCGGCTGCGCTGCGCTTCCGCAACCATCTTCACAATACGCGCGAGCATCGTATCCGAGCCGACCGCACGCGCTTCCATGACAAGACTGCCGGTGCCGTTGACCGTGCCGCCGGTGACCAAGGAAGCCACTTCCTTGAGGACGGGCGCGGGTTCGCCAGTCAGCATCGATTCATCGACCGAGGAGCGACCATCGACCACCACGCCGTCGACCGGGATAGCGTCGCCGGGGCGAATCCGAAGACGATCGCCCTTAGCAACATCGGCAAGCGAGATTTCGGGTTCAGTACCGTCCGCGCCGATCCGGCGTGCCGTTTTTGGAGCAAGGTCGAGCAGGGCACGGATCGCGCGACCCGTCGTTGCCCTGGCGCGAAGTTCGAGCACCTGTCCAAGCAGGACCAACGTCACGACGACGCCAGCGGCCTCGTAATAAACCGGGACTATTCCTCCGTGCATTCGGAACGTCGCCGGAAAGTTGCCGGGCGCGAGCGTCGCGACCAGGCTGTAGGAAAACGCGGCACCCACCCCGATCGAGATCAACGTGAACATGTTGAGGTGACGGGTGCGAAGCGAGGTCCATCCTCGCTCAAAGAACGGCCAGCCCGCCCACAAAACAATCGGCGCGGAAAGCGCGAGCTGTACCCACGAGTTCCACGCAGCCGGCACGATGTGGAGGCCAAGCAATTCTGCGACCATCGAGACGATCAGCAGCGGGACCGATAGCGCTCCGGCGACCCATAAGCGCCGCGTGAAATCGACCAGCTCGGGATTGGGTGCATCATCTAGCGAAGGTTCTTTCGGTTCTAAACCCATACCGCAGATCGGACAGGTGCCAGGTCCTTCGCGCCGGATTTGCGGATGCATCGGACATGTCCAGATCGCCCCCGCTGACACTTTTGGGTCGGGTTTGGGCGTAGCGCTGAGATAGCTATCCGGCGCGGCGATGAACTTGGCGCGGCACCCGGCGCTGCAAAAATGATAGCTATGGCCGTCATGATCGGCGTGGTGGGTCGTTTTGGTTGGCTTGACCATCATCCCGCACACCGGGTCTTTTATTGTCGCCGACGCATCACCGCCCGGCTTGTCCGAGCGGGATGAGGTGGCGTTATCGGTGTGCGAAGGCAGGGCGTTCATAGTGCGGCTCCTCGGATTCAGCAGCATTACGATCTGGCACAGTGCCAAGGTCAATTACGGCATCTACCTAGAAGACATTGGCGGTTCGAGCGTTCCAATTTAGGCAACGACGGCTAAATCTTTAATGAATGTAACGGGTTTAACGGCGAAACTTCGATTTGGCGTTGAAAGGGCACTGTGACGGTCGCAGAGGCGCAGCTCGACGCCCAGGTCGCGGCCGTCCAACCATATAGCCTGCGGTCGTTCTTGACACCGGCGCATCTATTCAGCTCGGTTCCGAGCGGACGACCGGCCCTACGCGGAGCACGCCAGTCCCGCACGGGCTTGATTATAAGCCGCCCGAGCGGAATTGCTCGCGATAGAGCGGTGCTGCCTGCTCTTGAGCTGAGCAGTTGCGAGGGTCGTACCGCTCTCAGGCCTGTTCGCTGTAAGCGTGGCCTGACGGCCGCCTTGCCCGGTGGTGGTTTGACGGGTTGATTGTCGCTCTTTGGGCGGGACAGCCAGTGTCGGACGAGATCACAGACTCAGCGAGCGAAGAAGCGAGCACTCGTACGAGTAGTCGTACGAGTGCTCGGATACACATTGTATCCCGCGTCTTGTGACGCGGCGCGTCGCGGCGTTCCTCGGCGGGATGTGTAGTGTTTTGATACCTAAGCGTGGGTGGAAAAACTTTTGTCTTCAGCCGCAAGTGCCAAACGCGCGAGCTCCGGCAGCGATCGGACGTCCATCTTTTTCATAATCGAAGCGCGGTGGTTTTCGACCGTTCGTTGGCTGATACCAAGGTCGGCCGCAATGTTCTTGCTAGGGTGACCGGCGAGGACAAGGTCCATGATTTCGCGCTGGCGCGGCGTCAGCTCCGCCACGTGGCGCGCCGCCGCCTCCTCGAAGGCGTGTACGATACTGGTGTCATGCGATTGCGCGAGCGCCCGCCCGATGCTTGCCATCAACGCATCCTTGCCAACGGGCTTCTCGATGAAATCGCACGCGCCAGCCTTCATGGCGGAAATCGCTAACGTGAGATCATTGCTACCAGTCAGCATAATCGTTGACATTGGGTTGCCCATCTCCTGCAACCGCACCAGCAGTTCGAGCCCGCCGATGCCGGGCAAGCCGGCGTCAAGTAGCAGGCATCCCTCACGATCGGATCGATATGCGGTGAGATAGGATTCGGCATCGGGAAACACTTCGACCACATGGCCGTCTTCTTCGAGAACATCCCGGATCGAGTTCCGAACATCTGCATCATCATCGACAACGACAATCACGACGTCCGACATGGAGTCATGTTCCAAGGGTGGGAGGATGGAACATCGATCGCTGCCGCCGAGCAGCGCCTCGATAGCCGCGGAAAGCTCTTGCGCTTTTACCGGCTTGCTTAAAAGCACGCAGTCGCTGCTAGCGATCCTTGCCTGGGTCGCTCTGGAAATATCACCCGTCAAAATGATGCCGGGCAGAGGGTGATTAAGCACCTTGCGGAAGTGCCCGATGACGTCGAGTCCGTCCATTGCTCCGGGTAAATTATAGTCGGCGAGAATAAGATCTGGCCGTATCGCGCCTTTAGCGACCAAGGCTAGCGCGGCCGAACCTGTAGCAGCCTTGCGCACGCGGTGTCCGCTCGTTTTCAGCAATTGCTCAAGCAGGTCGCGTACATCTGGATCGTCCTCAACGATGATTATCTTACCGGTCGTCGTTGCCCGCATGTGAACTGGTATCTCGACAGCCTTGTTCGCTTCAACCTCCGCCGCAAGCGGAACCTCGATCGAAAAAACCGAACCTTTGCCCAGCTTGGATCGCACCCCAATGTCGTGATCGAGCAACGCGCCCAATCGCTGGACGATCGAAAGGCCAAGGCCAAGACCTTTGCTACGTTCGCGCGCTGCGTTGTCGATTTGGTGGAACTCGTCGAAAATGGCGTGTAGCTCATCCTTTGCAATGCCGATCCCGGTATCCCAGACTTCGATCCGCATCATAGTGCCGATCTTGCGGCACCCGAGTACGATACGACCGGTCCGGGTGTATTTCATCGCGTTGCCGAGCAGGTTGCGGATCATTTGCTCAAGCAAACGCGGGTCGCTATGGACGCGCAGCGGGCAGGTTCTGACCCGGAGTTCGAGATGCTGAGCCTGGACCTGGTACATGAACTCGTCGCGCATTCGACCAAAGAGGTCGCCGAGCATGAAGTCCTTCGGCTCGGGCTGCACGACCCCCGCCTCGATCTGGTTGATGTCGAGCAGAACGTTGAGCATCCCCGCCATCGCATCCAAGGTCTGACCGAGCCGTGCGACGAGCTTGGCCCCCTTCGGATCCTCAACCGAATGCGCCAGCAGCGCCTGCACCAGCGAAAGCGATTGCAGCGGCTGGCGCAGGTCATGGCTAGCGGCTGCAAGGAACCGCGATTTTGCGATATTGGCAAGTTCGGCTTCACGCTTCGTCGCACGCAGCGCCTTGGCCGAGCTTTTGCGCTCGGTGATATCGGTGAAGGTGATCACGATACCTTCGATTTTTCTGTCATGCGTATGATAAGGCAAAATACGCCGCATGAACCAGCTACCGCCCGGGACCTCGATCTCGTGCTCGATCGCCGCTGCGCCCTCAAGCACTTTCTTCGCGTCATCTTCGAGCTGATCGTCGACTGCCAGCGCACGCAGATCCGCCAGCGGTCGGCCAATGTCTCCGGGAATGACGTTAAAGACTGCGCGAGTGGCCGGGGTGAAAAAGCGAATGTTCAGATCTGGATCTAAAAACAGGGTTGCGACGTCGGTGCTGTAGAGCACGTTCTGGAGGTCGTCCGAAGTCGAACGCTGACGTTCTAGTGTTTCCTGCAGCTGACCGTTTAGCGCGGTAAGCTCCTCGTTGAGCGACTGCAGTTCTTCTTTTGAAGTAAGCAGTTCTTCATTCGTCGACTGGTACTCCTCGTTGACCGACAGCGCTTCCTCGTTGATCGCCTTTTGCTCTTGATTCGAAGTCTCCAGGCCATCCAGCGCAATGCGCAATTCGTCTCGCGTGAGCGCAAGCTCGTGTTCAAGATCGCCGACACGGGCATTGGTCGCCGGCGATTTTGCATCACCGCCGCCCTGCGCACCGGCCGTATCGTCTATGAAAGCGACGAGTAAAAGCTCCTCGCCTTCGCTGGTTACAGCCTGGACGTCGATGCCGAAAGCGGTGGCACCAACCCGGCTGTGGCCGATGAACACGCGGCGGTTCTCTTTACTGACCCGGCCGATGGCAGCACGTAACTTGGCGCGCAGCGCCGGCGTCGCCATCTCGAGCAGATCGTGCGAGGGGTAACCGGAGGCAACCTGCAAATACCGGTCGGTTGGTCCCAATGAATACAGGCATTTACCCGCGCGGTCGATCAGCACGGCCGCTGGAGCATGCGTCTCCAGCACCAGGCGGCGTGTTAGGTCGGCAAAGCCCACTGCGTGTTTTGGCACCTGATCCGCCGCACCGCGCACCTGCGCAGCTTTATCCGCCGCTGCCCCGACATCATAATCCGATAATCCGAGGCGACCTTGCCCGATCTGGCGGTAAATCCGCTCGGCCTTTGCGACCACCTCGAAGCGCCCCGTCACACTTGCGATCGTCTCAGCGCTGCCCAGAAGGAGCATGCCGCGCTTGCGCAGCGCGAAGTGGAACAGGGCGATGACCTTCGCCTGCGCACGCGGGGTCAGATAAATCAGAAGATTACGGCATGAGATCAGGTCGAGGCGTGAAAACGGCGGGTCCGATATTACGTCCTGCACGGTAAACACGATCACATCGCGTAGATCGGCATTGACGCGATAGCCCTGTTCATCATGGGCGAAAAACCGTTTGAGGCGTGCCGGTGTGATATCGACGGCAACGGCATCGGGATACAGGCCCTCACGCGCCCGGGCGACGGCCTCGGAATCGACGTCAGAAGCGAACATCTGGAGCTTGATCGGACGCTTGACGGCTGCGATTGCTTCCATAAACAGGATCGCGATCGAATAGGCCTCTTCGCCGCTACTGCACCCTGCGACCCAAACGCGAAGGGGCTGTTCGCCATCGTGGCCGTTGACGAGATCGGGGATCACCTTGCTGGCCAGCAGGTCAAACGTCTTTGGATCGCGAAAGAACGTCGTGACATTGATCAGTAAGTCGCCAGCGAGCAAATCGCGTTCGCCTGCATTTTTGCGCAACAGCGCTAGGTACTTCGGCATCGCATCAAGCGGGATATTGGCAAGCCCCATGCGGCGCTCGATGCGTCGCTGGAGTGTACCAGGCTTGTAGAGCCGAAAATCGTGCGGCGTATCCTTTCGAAGTATATCGATTATGTCGGCCAAACCAGGGATCGGTGGACTGGGGGCGCCGTTCGCCCCATTCGTCTTGGCAAATGTCGCAAGCGCCTCAGGCATCTGGTCGACACGTAATGTCGCATCGACCAGCCCGGTTTCGATCGCGCTGGACGGCATGCTCTCATATTCGGCTTCTGCGGGATCTTGCGCAATGACGAGGCCACCGCGGTCCCTGACGCTAAGCACGCCGCCGCTGCCGTCTCCGTCCAGACCCGACAGCACGATCGCCACGATAGGATGCTCTGTGCCTTGTGCCATGGATTTTAACAGGAAATCGAACGGCTTTCGGAAACCCCGCGGGGCTTCTGGAGCCGAGACTTTAAGGACGTCGCCAGACACGGAAAGATACGTGCCCGACGCGATCGTATAGATATGATCAATTTCGATGGCAGCGCCGTCCGTCGCCTCAACGACAGGCATCACCGTATGCTTTGCGAGCAGATCGGCCATCAAGCTCTTGTGGGTCGGGTCGAGATGCTGAATCAAAATGAACGCCATGCCAGGCGATTTCGGCAGAGCATCGATCAGCCTAGTCGTGGCATCAAGTCCCCCTGCCGATGCGCCAATCGCCACGATCGGAAAATTCGTCTTTCCTGTCGACATGACCGAGCGGTCGGCCAAGCGGCTATCAATGCCGCCGGTGTGCTGATCTAGGAGCCGGGCTGACGCGTTCGGCTCACTGGTGGAGGCAACCATGCCGCTGGCGTTACCATATCAAAGTGTAGAACCAAGCATGCCATCGATATTATTTTTCCTGTGAGCGTCGTAAGTGATTTCCGACCCTGTGTTTGTGGTCGGCAGGCCTCCACTGGATCCACATGAAAGCGCTCCGAATCCTGGTGGCCGAAGACGACGCGATGATCGCGATGTTTCTGTCCGACCTGCTGGAAGTCTTAGGTCATGAGGTGTGCGTGCTGACCGACACCGAGGCGACAACCGTTGCCGGTGCATTACTTCACCGCCCAGACTTGATGATAGTCGACGAGGGGCTGCACGAAGGCAGCGGCATCGCAGCTGTTCAAGCAATAGAGATGACGCTCCAAGTGCCGCACATTTTCGCGACGGGCGATTGTTACAGCGTGTTGAGAGCGGAACCCGACGCCATCGTTCTGCAAAAGCCCTTCAACGCGTCAGCGCTTATCCGCGCGATCGAGCGCGCAATGCAGCCAGTGCAGTAACCCCATATAGCGGCGATCCGCCAAAACGGTGTTTCGGGTGCGTCGATGGCCGCTTGTGCTTGTCGACCCATCGGCGCGAGTTGCGCCCGGTCATTGCGCTTGTTCACCACCTCATCCGCGACAATAAGATGGTATTCAGCATCCACCGCTGCCTGCAAGTTGTAGCCGACAATTCCAGCGCCTCGACCACTGCTGTTCATGGATCTGGCATCCCGATCGGTCAGGGATACCTGATGATCGGGGGCAGCTTCGACTTGCGCGGCTATTTCCTTCAGGAACTGTATCTGGCCCGCGCAAGCCCGCGATCTTCTCCCTGATCTGGTTAACCCGCGCTTTCGGGACGTCGCTGGCTTCGCGATCGGCACGATCGAGCGCAGCAAGATAGCGCTCGATGCTGCCTTCGACCTGCTCGATCCGGTTGTTCACTGCTTTGGAATTGCTTCCGTCGATTGCAATGGCCGCCAGTCCAAACAGGCTCAGCTGTCGGCACAGCACCACAAATTGGCTGCAGACCGCCCGGATTGCTGCACCATTGTCCCGTCGAAACATGGCCATCGTCTTGAAGCCTAGTGCCAATTGACCGGTTAGCCACATCAGTTCGATATTGCGTTACGCCTCCCGCTCCAGTCGTCGCCTCGACTGAATTCTGTTCAGGTAACCGTAAAGGTAGATTTTGAGCATTGTCGAGCGTGGTACTCGGGCCGTCCAGTTTGGGCGGGCGTCGCTCCGGCAAAGCCCATCACCGGCAAATCCAGCTCGCCAAAAAGTGACTCGACAACCCGAACCGGATTGTGCTCGCAGACATAATCATCAAGTGATGCCGGCACCAGAAAATCTTGCCGACGGTCTTGCTCTTCAACGAAACGATTGAACCTCAAGTCTCCCGGAATGCAGAATAACCTGTAGCACGAATTGGTGTTTTCACTCAGCCTCGGTCGGTAGCTGCCCGGACTCGTTCGCCAGCATCGCATCATCGTGCCGGCCACTAGCCCGAATGCGTCGTCGGCAGCGCGCGAGAAATCAGAGTTTGACCTTACAGTTATGTCTCCTCGACACGCCGGTTCACATACACAAAAGCCTGCTGTATAACGACATCGCTTTGTGCGGCTTGAACACCGCGCTTGGTCCGCGTTTGCGGTCGAACACTGGGTCCCCGACTAGGTCGGGCGGCCCATGGAATAAAAAACCTTGTCGCTGGCGTGCTGGTGCGGGGAATACGTGGGGCGTGGTTACCAGTGTTCCCGCGTGTTCAACCGTCCCGACTGCGGCGGTTGATGGAATGCGTCCGATGCCCTTTTGGAATTGGTTCAAGGCCCGGATGCGATTCGATCGTGTTTCTGGCGCTCCCGCGTCTCCCATATCGCATGCCTTGCCCGACTTCGAGGCCCTCGTGCGAGCACATGGGGACTGGCTCGCTTTCCTGGCAACCATCCTTCAGCGCGAGGGGATCGTCTCCAATGACGAACTGGCGCGTGCGCTTTCGGAGTTTGCATCTCTCACGGTAATCGACAGGCCCGAAGAAGGGCGTATTCTCGCGTTCTGGGCTGCATACCTCCAAGACACGTCGGTCGCACTTCGCGACATACCTTCTGTACATTAAAACATCTTGGCCCGTGGTTTGAGGCGACATGGAACCTTGCGCGCACGCATTGCTTCCGTGAAAGGAGCGCTGATCTGGAGTTGAATCGTTCCGAGTAGCGCACCTATGTACCAATTATGCTGAAGACCGAAGGTGGGCTCCACCGTGCGGACCGTTCCTATGTAACGTCTGAAAATCAATCGAGTGACTCAAACCCCATTTCCCTCCTGACCGAACGACAACGATCCTATCTTCGTCTCGTCCTCCAGCACCGTAGCTCCAAAGAAATCGCTGCTGTGACCGGCAGCAGTCACCGTGCGGTCGACAAGCAGCTGTTAAAGGCCAACAATCTTCTCAAGGTTCCCACCCGCTTCGAGGCGGCCCGCCTCCTTGCCGATCATGATGCGGGGTAGAGCCTTTGCCCCCTGCAACCAACCTACCTTCACCCCCGCCTGTTTTTCCGCTTCCTCCTGCCTGGCCGACCGCAGGGGCGGCAGCGAACATGATGACTTGGAAGCAGGCCGCTTGGTGGACCGTGATCATAGCGATCGCCACGCCACTGGGACTGACTGCCGCCGGCATGGTTATCGTGACGCTGCTTCTCCTGCTTGGGCTGAAAACACTGTGATGGGCGCGAGGCGCCCGAGGAGGCACAATGCACGCACTTACGAACACCAGCCGAATTATCGCGGATGAGCTGCGCAAGGCGGAACGATCTATCAACCTCGCCGCCCGCGACACCGCGCAATTCCTGTTGACCACCCTTGATGCAACTGAAGTCCATCGCCTTTCCCCGGCTATGGCCCATCGCACCGTGAAGGCGACGGTTGCGGCTCTGACTGCAATCGTAGATGGACAGGACCAGATGGTGATGCGCGCGCATCTCTCGATCGAGAAAGCAGGCCGTTAGCTCGGCTTGACGGAGACGAGCTGGGGGGAAGGCACGCCCAAGCCAATGGTCGAGAGCGTGGACGGATTCTTCGAACGGGATAGTGTCGACGGCTAGATGGGAAGCAATGGCCTTAGCGGAGCTCTTAGCGATCGGCTTCAACACCGCACTTTTAGCGGTATGCGGTTTGGCATTCGTCAAAGGGGGTCGACCCGAGCGAATAGGCGCAGCCATTAACCTCTGCGCTGCACTTGCTACTGACGTGTTGCGCATCGCGAATGTTGCCCATCTGGCACCGGCCGACCTTTCCGTTTTCGCAATCGATGTAGCTGTAGCGGGCGGTTTTTTCTGGCTTGGCGTCGCGACGATCCGTTTCTGGCCAATCTGGGCAGCTGGCTTCGCGGTCGCTGATCTCTTCATGAGCGTTTGCGGGGCGCTCCTCCCGAGGGTGCCCCTCTTCGCCTACCACACTGGTCTCGGAATCTATGCGTACCTGGCGCTGGGAGCCCTTGCTCTTGGAACATTGCGCCTCGCGCCGGATGCCGAGCCCCATATACGTAATGGATCAAGACGATCATGGAAAAGGCATCTCGAGGAGACGATCTGATCGACGTCGTCGTCCGGCTCCCTCGCAAGGCAATCGAGGAGACCCTGCTGTCGGCCCGCCCTGCAAGCCAGAAGGAGGATGAGCGTCGGCTCGGCGCAGCCAACGCCGCGCTTGCCGGTCGGCGTCGACGAGCATCCCGCTTTCCAGGGGTTCGGTTCTACGATCCCAGCTGGGATATGTTATTGGAATTATACGTAGCGAGCCGCGAGCGGCGCGATCTGGCGGTTTCGCAGCTTTGTGCGCTGAGCGGTGGTTCGACGACGACAGCGCTACGCCATATCGAGAATATGGAGGCACTGGGCTATATCGGCCGGGAAGCCGATGCGAGCGATCGGCGGCGCTTAGTGGTCATCATGCTGCCCTTGCTAATCAACGCGATGGACCAATGGCTTGATCTTCAAATGATTGGCGCGGAGATCGGTCTATAAAACTATGTTGCCTCGCTAGGCGGTGTGCGCCGGAACTGAACAAAAACCACGATGGGGTTTTTTCCGGAATACCCACACGAATCTTTCCATTGCGGCCTCGACCAACTTTGAAACGAATAACAATCTCCAGCGATGTTTGAGTTTGCCACGACACTGACGCTGAGCTCATGCGAATCGGTTACGTTCGACGCCGTTACCGAAAGCACGAGCAGCGCAGGGGCGGCGTTATCGATAGCACGAGTCGCGGACGCTACCACGTTATCGATAGCACGAGTGAGATCGGCGCGTCGTTACCGATAGCACGTGATTTTCTCCGCTTGCGTTATCGATAGCACGACTCGCGGCGCGCGACCGGCAGCCGAGCGTTCCTTAACATACGATGCTGTGAACTGGCTCAAGGCTGGATTGCCGCCGTCCAATCGGGCGCGCGTCACAAAGATCAAAAGGGGGTTCTGTGCGGACATGAAAAACCCGGCGCAAGGCCGGGCTTTTCGAGACGCCGGTTAGGGCGGATGTGAGACCCCTCACCTAGCTGGCTTCTCACCATTTAGCTACCCCAAAGCGCCATCTCTGGCGCCACGGTGTCGCTTGTCCGCACGGGCTTCCGCTAAGGGAGAACCGAACGATGGCTTTTGCCCAAAGCCCTGGAAGGGGATTGCGCCGTTTCGACGAGCATGCTGCCAAGGCGACCAAGCTCGTTGAAGAGTTTCGGGGGCTGGAAACCGGCCTGACTCCCTCAAATGCGCTGGCGGCGCTCAAGCGTGCGGCACCGTATATGGGCGTTCCATTGCGGGTGGTGTCAACGATCGATCTACTATTTGCTTGGACAAAGCCGCAAGACTGGCAGGGTGGGAGGTTACCAGTTGTTTGGCCGTCAAACGACCTCCTCGCGCAGAAGCTTGGCGTTACCGTCCGGCAGGTCCAAAAGCTGCTCAAACAGGCACAGGCGTTTGGCCTTATTGGCTTTATCGACAGCCCGAACGGACATCGAGGCGGACGCCGCGGTGCGGACGGGTTCATAGCATGGGGGTATGGCATCGTCCTCGCCCCGGTCGGGACGAGGCTCCAGGAGTTCGTTGCTTGCGCCGCGAAAGGCGCCGCGGAGGACGACGCACTGACGGTTCTGCGAAAACGACTTGCCGCAGCCCGCAGGAGAATAAGGGCACTAGCTCAGACGGCCTTTGACACGGATCTTCATTATCTCAAGGCAGATGATGACGTCGCACTCGCGTTAATGGCAACCGAGCAGATGCGACAGGTCCGCGACACGGTCCTGTTGACGGCGTGCGTTGAGCAAATCGAGGCCCGAGCCTCTTGCCTCGCCGAAGCCGTCGCAGCCAGGATTATCTCTGAAACAGCTTCTTTCAGTGATAGTCATAGTTCATGCTGGGATGATGCTGAGGCCACTCACTCTACAACTACAAAGCAACTCCAATCTGCTAAAGCAGTTATAAGTAGTGGCTCAGCGAAAAACAGTAGTAGAAATGAGGACGCCCTTCCCTGCCAGTCCAAGACGCCGATCGACGAGGACCTGAAGAAACACGGTGTCGATCCCAGCTTTATCATGGCAATTGCTCCAGAGCTGTGCACGGGTCTTCTCTTCCGCGACGGCTCGTGGGGCGAAATGGTCGCCACCGCAGAACGTCTTGCCAGCCAGTCTGGGATCAGCAACCACGCCTTCGAGGAAGCTTGCCGCGTTATGGGTCCGAACGGGGCGGCCGCGTCGGTCATTGCCACAATCCAAAAATATCGGCGCGGCGAGGTCCAGCGCCCGGGGGCCTATCTGCGGGGTATGAGCAGCAAAGCCGGAAAGGGCGAGCTCAATCTTGGTCGAACGCTTCACGGTCTGAAAGACACCAGCCACGTTATAGCCATGCGCGGGATGTCCGATGGGACGGACGCGACGCCTATCGGGAGCCTGATGTCACGCCTCGTTAACCGGGGAGTGTCGCAACGATGATCGAACCGTATCTTTACAGTGGTTTAGACGCCATAGCGATGATCGCGTCTCACGCCGTTATCGATAGCACGTGCCATTGGGAGAAATTTGCGGTGTTCATAGGCCCGAATTGGCACCCTGCTCCAATTTGCCGGGTAAATCGCTCCGAATCCTCGTGCTATCGATAACGCGGTCACTAATCCGACTGCAGATTTTCTCACAACCGGGTATAACCCCTCTAATCGTACATGCCGGAGGGAGCCTGACAATGGATTCGCGGGAAGTCGCTCTTACCCAAGGGAAGCTGTTCGACTATCTGGACAGTCCGCTCCACGGCAAAGTCCGCGGCGAACAAAGTATCATGGATTTTCCGCTGTTTTCTTTAGCGAAACGACCTCAGATGGAGGCGATGACCTACGAAATGGACGGGGTCAAAATCGAGATAAAGCCAAGTTCAAGCGGTATTGCGACGATGTGGGATAAAGAGGTCCTGATCTACGTCCTTTCGCTGATGGTCCAGCAAATTGGCCGCACGGGCGACGTACAGAACGTCTTCACATTCAATGCGCACGACTTTTTCCGGGCTACCGGCGTTAGTCGCCCGTCGAGCCGTGACTATGATCGTTTTATCGAAGCACTCGGGCGGCTTCAGGGTACACAAATCCGCACCAACATCAAAACCGGCACTGTCGGTACGAAGGGGTTCTTTTCCTGGTTCGCTGAAGCGCAAGCGACCACGCGCGAAACCGCTAGCGGCGTTGACCAACTTATGCCGGTTCGCGTGCAGCTCTGCGACTGGCTCGTCCGCGCCGTTTCGCGTGATAACCGTATTTACGACTATCATAACGATTATTTCCGTCTCGGCTCGATCGAGCGGCGTCTCTACGAGTTAGCCCACTGCTATTGTCGCGACGAAGAGTATGAAATGCCTTTGGAAATGCTAGGCGCGAAAATCGGCTCGACCTCGCCCCTTCGGACTTTGAAGAGCCAGCTCAAAAAAATCGCAGCTGACAATAAGATGCCGACCTATTCTATCGAGGTTCGCGAAGTCGTTCCCGAAGTTCCTGCGCGTGATAAGCTGGGGCGGAAAGTAGGTAAGCCCGAAACGGTCGTGGTGATGCGTCCAAAGGCCCGCTTACCAACTAACCAGGTGGCAATGGTCGCATAGTATTTGCGTTTTGGATGCTGCGAGCGTCGGTTTTTGTACTAGTTAACTGTCGTTCCAAGCGATTTCATGTCGAACAGTGTTTGACAGTCCAGTTTTAGTTGCTCTCGAAACATACAGGTATGTCGGTGATTGATTTAAAGAAAATCTTGAAGAATTAGGATATTCTGACTGATATCTGAAAGAGAACTACCGGCGAGTATCTGGCCTCCTGGCTAAAAATATATCGTATTTCGCCCTTGGACTGAAAACGGTCTGCTGCGGTCACTTAAACCTTTGAAAGTCGCGCACCCCACCACGCCAATTCGCTGCACGGCGAAATGGCGACTGAAATTGACTG
Organism: Sphingomonas paeninsulae; assembly: GCF_003660165.1. Lineage (NCBI taxonomy): Bacteria > Pseudomonadati > Pseudomonadota > Alphaproteobacteria > Sphingomonadales > Sphingomonadaceae > Sphingomonas > Sphingomonas paeninsulae. The sequence goes on along the minus strand of NZ_CP032827.1, from coordinate 196,002 downwards.
AGAAAAGTCATACGAAATATCACCGGATCAACAGGTCGATCACGAGCATGAATTAGAGTCATGCAACAGATCCAGCACTTACCCCGGAGTGAGGAGAGGATGCCTTCGGCAGTTTGACGCGACACTTGCGTCGGACAGACAGACAGGCAAGCCCACATGCGCACTTCGACAGCAGCACTCGAACTCGATTTTATCGAACCCTCAATCACCGCAGCCATTGGAGTCTGCAGGGTCCTTACCAGTCACGGCGCGATCAACCGCGCCAACCTGCTCTGGGCGATGGAAACCGCATACGGCTCGACCTCGGCTGAAGGCCGCTGGTCTTTGCGCGATGCTTACGACGTCCTCGAACTGGCCGAAGTCATGTTCCTGCGTAAAGCCGAACTGGGCGCGACGCCCGCCGCTCGCCTCACCGCCCTCTCCGCGCTGACCGCTTCGCTCCCGACGCACACCGTTCGCAGCGAGCAGCAGATCGAACTTCAGCAATTCTCCACCCCCGCGCCTATCGCCTATCTCACCGCGCTTGCCGCCAATATCGGTCCAAGCGACGTGGTACTCGAACCATCGGCCGGCACCGGCCTTCTTGCCGTGTTCGCCGCGCGCACCGGCGCAAAGCTCGTTCTGAACGAACTCGATGCGTCCCGCGCCGACATGCTGCAAGCTGCATTCCCCGACGTCCACGTCAGCCGGCGAGATGCCGAGCTGATCGCGGACTTCTACCTCCATGAGGACGCCCCGAGCGTCGTTCTCATCAATCCTCCGTTCTCGCGCAGTCTGGGACGTGGCGTGGATTCTCTCGCGGGCTTCCGTCACCTTCGCGCCGCGCTTCTGGTTCTCGCAACCGGGGGCCGCTGCGTCGCGATCCTGCCAGACCGGATCGACACGACGTCGCAAGCCTGGAAGACCGCGACCGCAGGCTATGGGCTTGCGCTCTATCTCGAACTTCCGGCAAACGCTTATGCCAAACACGGCACCAGCCAGCCTGTGAAGATCCTCGTCCTTCACAAGGGTAGCACGGCCAAGGCGGACCTCAAGCGTTGCGCGACCCTCTCCGAGGCGCTCGACGCAATCACGGCGTTCACCGCCCCGGCACCCGCTTTGCTCCCGACACCGCTTCGCCGCGTCGGTTCGACCTCGCTGTTTGGTGGCATGACAGCCTCCGTCCGCGCGCCCATCAAACCAATGTCGAAGGGTCCGGCGATCGCGACCGGCTCACGCGACATTGCCTATTCGGTCCTTGCGGAGACTGCCCCCGTTGGCGCCGCAAGCGGTGTGTATCTTCCGTACCGCCCGAGCCGGATCGCTATCGCCTGCGCCTCTCCGCATCCGACCGCGCTCGTTGAATCCATCGCAATGGGATCGATCGCGGCACCCGTCCCCACCTATGTGCCGACGCTTCCCCGCGCGATCGTCGACGCTCGTGTTCTCTCCGACGCGCAGCTCGAAACTTTGATCTACGCAGGTTCGGCCTTCAGCCGCGATCTGACGGGCCGCTTCCTTCCGGCCGAAGAAGGTGTCTCGCTCGAGCCGTCCGAAGACGGACGTGCCTATCGCACAGGCTATTTCCTCGCCGACGGTACTGGCGCCGGTAAGGGCCGACAGGTCGCCTCGATCATCCTCGATCGCTGGCTGAAGGGCAGTCGCAAGCACATCTGGATCTCCAAGACCGAAACCTTGCTCGAGGATGCGCGCCGTGACTGGGCGGCCGTTGGCGGCCTGCCGCTCGACATCCAGCATCTCAACCAGTGGAAGCTGGGGACACCGATCGGTGCCGGTGAGGGCATCCTGTTCCTCACCTACGCCACTTTGCGCAGCAACCGCGGCGACAAGGGCACGCGTCTGCAACAGATCCTCGATTATCTCGGTGTCGACTTCGACGGAGTGATCGTTTTCGACGAAGCGCATGAAATGGCAGGCGTTGCCGGTGGCGAGGGCCGCTTCGGCATGAAATCAGGTTCGGACCAGGGCATCGCCGGCGTTCGCGTGCAGAACCTACTGCCCCGCGCCCGCGTCCTCTACGTCTCGGCAACCGGCGCATCGGACGTCAACAACCTCGCTTATGCGACCCGCCTCGAATTGTGGGGACCGGGCACCGCGTTTGCCGATCGCCGTCAGTTCGTCGACAGCCTCCGCCGTGGCGGCATCGCTGCGATGGAACTGATCGCCCGGGATCTGAAGACACAGGGTCTTTATGCCGCGCGGGCCTTAAGCTTTGCCGGCGTCGAATACGACGTCCTTCAGCACAACCTCACGCCCGAACAGATCGACGTGTACGACGCCTATGCCGATGGCTGGGCGATCATCCACCAGAACCTCCAGACCGCGCTCGGTGCGACCCGGATCACCGACACCTTTTCCGGCGATACCTATAACAGCGGGGCCAAGGCCGCCGCGATCTCGGTCTTCGAGTCCACCAAGCAGCGCTTTTTCGGCCAGTTGCTCATCTCGATGAAGCTGCCCTCGCTCATCCCCGCGATGCGGGCCGATCTCGAGCGTGGCGATTGTGTCGTCGTCCAGCTTGTCTCGACGTCCGAAGCCATGCTCAACCGGGCACTGGCGACGCTTTCCCCCGAGCACCGAGCAAACCTCGACATCGAGCTTTCGCCCCGCGAATTTGTCATGGATTATCTGAAGGCGTCTTTCCCGACCCGGCAGATGCAGACCTTTACCGACGATACCGGCAAGGTTCGCTCAGAACCCATGATGGACGAGGACGGCAATCCGGTCGTCAGCCGCGAGGCCGAACGGCTTCGCGACGACATGCTCGAGCAGCTCGGTTCGCTTCCCGTCGTCGGATCCGCGCTCGACCATATCATCGGCCATTTCGGCACCGACATGGTGGCAGAAGTCACAGGCCGCAGCCGGCGCATCATCGTTGACAGCAGCGGCCGTCAACGCGTCGAAAGTCGTTCGTCGCGTTCCAACCTGGCCGAGACCGACGCCTTCATGCGCGGTTCCAAGCGCATCCTCATTTTCTCGGATGCAGGCGGCACAGGCCGCAGTTATCACGCCAGCCTCGCGGCCGAGAACCGGTCGCGTCGTATCCATTATCTCCTCGAGCCGGGCTGGCGCGCTGATGCCGCCATCCAGGGGCTCGGCCGCACCCACCGAACGCATCAGGCTTGCGCGCCGCTGTTCCGTCCGGTTTCGACCGATTGCCGTGGCGAACGTCGGTTCATCTCGACCATCGCCCGCCGCCTCGACAGTCTCGGCGCACTGACACGCGGCCAGCGGCAGACGGGCGGACAGGGCTTGTTCGATCCACGCGACAATCTGGAATCGGATTATGCCAAGGAATCGCTTGTCACATGGTTCAACCTCCTGTGGAAGGGCAAGCTCGCCTCGGTCACGCTGGCGCGTTTTGTCGAACTCACCGGCCTAAGACTTGAAGGCGAAGGCGGCGGCATGGTCGAAGACCTGCCTCCCATCCAACGCTGGCTCAATCGGATCCTCGCTTTGCGGATCGCGATGCAGAATGACATCTTCGACGAGTATCTTGGGCTAATCGAGGCTCGCGTCGATGCGGCGCGCGAAGCGGGTACGCTCGACGTCGGTGTCGAGAGCATCACGGCTGAACGCATCACGATCCTCGATCGCACCGTCATCCGGCGGGATTCGGTGACGGGCGCTGAAACCGAGATCCTCCGCCTCGAAACCGAGGAACGCTACAAGCCTCTCGCGCTCGATCGTATCATGGATATGGTCAGCAAAACCGACCGGATGATGGTCAATCGCCGGTCGGGCAAAGCCGCGCTCTGCTCCGCGACATTCTCCTTCACCGACGACGAGGGTCAGACCGTTCGCCGCTACGAACTTATCAGGCCTACCCGCACCGAGCGGTTCCGGCAGGACCTGTTCATGGAAACCATGTGGGAGGAAGCGAACGAGGAAGAGTTTTCGACCCTTTGGAACGCCGAAGTCGCCGAAATGCGGACCAGGATCAAAACCCAGACGATCTACCTTGTGACAGGGTTACTCCTGCCCGTTTGGGGAAGCCTTCCTGACAACGTGGTTCAGGTCTGGCGCCTGACAACGCAAGACGGCCAGTCGTTCCTCGGCCGTCTCGTCCCCGCGCCGATCGTCGGCAAACTCGCTGGCGCTTTCGGCATCGACGCCCATGTTGAAGTCTCCGGCGCTGAAACCGTCAAACACGTTCTGGCGACCGGCGAGACGATGACAATTGGCACTTACCGGCTGAAGCGCAGCCTGGTCGGCGGCAACCAGCGTCTCGAATTGCTCGACTGGGCACCGAACCGCCTGTCCGAACTGAAGGCTCTGGGCTGCTTTACCGAGATCATTCAGCACAAGACCCGGTTGTTCATTCCCCCTGCCAGCGGGGCCGAAACCCTCAAACGCATCACCGGATAAAAGACGACAGGGCACTCTCTTTCCTCTCCGCAAGGGAGGGGAGGCTCCCTTTGGGATTAATGAGCTTGATGATCAGGTTCCCGCGACCGTCGGACACGGCGCGCCACATTTCAGCATGGAGAAGACCAATGATTCAGTCCGTTAAGGTCAAGAACCTTTCGCTCTCGAACGACAACGTGCGCAAGACCAACCGCGACACAGACCTCGAAAGCCTTGCCGCCAATATCGCAGCACAGGGGCTTTTGCAGAACCTCGTCGTCACCCCTCTCAAGAAGAACGGCAGCTTCACCGTCAAGGCCGGTGGCCGTCGCCTCCGCGCGCTTCAGCTCCTCATCAAGGCTGGCACGCTGCCTGCCGATCATGAAGTACCCGTGATGGTGCTTGAGGACAGTGACGTGTCGATCGAAGCCAGTCTTTCGGAGAACTTCCACCGCGTGCCGATGAATCCGGCCGACGAGTGCACGGCTTTCAAATTCTTCATCGACAAGGGCACCAGCGCAGAAGATGTCGCCAAGCGTTTCGGTGTCACCACCCGCTTTTTCGAGCAGCGCGTCCGTCTCGCTGAACTTGCGCCTGTCGTCTTCGAGGCGCTCGCCAGCGGCACGATTACGCTGGGCGTCGCGCAGGCTTATGCCGTCGTCAACGATGTCGACCGTCAAGCCCGCGTCTTCGAGCAGATGGGCAACGCCTATCACGGTAACAACCCCGACAACGTGCGGCGCTCGCTTCTCAATGGCTCGGTCAAGCCAACCGATGCCAAGGCCCGGTTCGTGGGCGAAGCCGCCTATCTCGAAGCCGGCGGTCGCATCGAGCGCGACCTGTTCGGCACCGACGCCGATGCCAGCTGGACCGATGGCGAGATCCTCGACGCGCTGGCGGCGACCAAGCTCGAAACCGCTGCCGCAGAACTCGCCGTCGAGAAGGGTTTTGCCTTCGTCACGCCGATCGTCGCCACCCACGTTCCCTATGATGTCGAACGCGCCCTTCACGAATACCACGCCCCTGCCCGCGCTCTGACCGAGACCGAGCAAGCGCGCGTGTTCGAACTGACCGATGCCAACGACGCCCTGGGCCAACGGCTCGAGGAAGAACTCGAAGCCGAATCCCCCGAGGCGCTGGAAGCCGAGGCGCTCTACGAGGCGAACGAGGCCGAGCTTGAAAAGATCGACGCAAGCCTTCGCGTTGCCGATGATGAGACGCGCGCTCAGCTGGGCACCTTCCTCTACATCAGCCCGGATGGTGAACTTCGCACGCATGCCCGCATGTTCAGCGAACGCCCGATCAAGACGGTCTCGGTCGGTGGTCAGCCTGATGCAGACGACAAGCCTGACACCTCGGGAAAACTCAGCGTCGCACTGATGGACGAGCTGGCCACCCAACGCACCCAGATCCTTGCGGCGCACGTTGCAAGCGATCCGGCCCTGGCACTCGATCTGTCGATCTTCCTGATGGCCGACCAGATCGTCTACTCGTCGGCTTACATCCAGTACGGGATTTCGGTCACGGCGCGACCGGCTGACATGCCGATCCCCAAATTCCGCGACGAAGGCAGCACCGCGTCGAACGCACTGGAGGACCAGCGCCAGGGTCTCGATACCAGTTGGGCCGGATATCCGACGATGACCGAACGGTTCGAAGCCTTCCGCGCGCTCGACGAGTCCGCCCGCGGATCGTGGATCGCCTACGCTACGGCAAAGGCGATCAGCGCAACCCTCAACGCCGCCGACGGCTACCGGGCAAACGGCTTCCATGACCATCTCGGTCGCCTGTGCAATATCGAGGTGGCGCAGTGGTGGCGGCCCAACGCCGAGAACTTCTTCGGTCGCGTTAAAAAGGACATGGTTCTCGACGCGCTTCAGGACATCGGTGGCCCCGTGCTGCGCGGTCGCTACAAGGATGCCAAGAAGGCAGAACTTGCAGCCGCGTGTGCAACGCTGTGCAGCGGCGGCGGGATCGTCGAAGCCGAGGTTCGCGAAGCCGCTCTCGCATGGCTTCCGGACGCCATGAAATTCGGTGGCATCGAGAAGGCCGGTTCCAGCCAGATCCATTATTCCTTCCGCGAACCCGTCGTCGACAACGAGGATGAGGACGAGGATGGAAATGGCAACGGACCTGTCATCGATACCGATACAGAACCTTCGCTGCCTGCGGTCACCTATGACAATTTCGAGACCGTCGAGGCCGAGGTACTCGCCAAGTTCACCGAAGAGGAGGCGACCGTTCTCGCCTATGTGGAGGAAGGTCTGCACGGCGCAGGCTAACGCCGTCTTTTAACAGTTCGAGGCAATTTGGGGCGGCTTTCCTAACGGGAGGTCGCCCCTCGTTTTGTGACCCTTTGGCACCCCATGAGTGGAGGATGCACCAGTGGTTTGTGCCTCACCCAACCGGAGAATGATCGTGGCCAGGACCAACGACAAGCCCTCACCCGCCGACATCATCACCCAGACCATCATCGACAAGCTCGAGGCCGGCGTCCGCCCCTGGGTAAAACCCTGGCGTCCCGGCTCCGATGGCGGTCGCCCGCTGCGCGCGACTGGCCAAGCCTATCGCGGCATAAATGCCTTCTGGCTCTGGCTTTGCGCCGACAGCGCCGGATATCTCTCGCGCACCTGGATGACCTACAAGCAGGCGCAATCCTTCGGTGCGCAGGTTCGGGAGGGCGAAACCTCGCAAATGGCGATCTTCTACAAATCGTACATGAAGACTGTCGAGTCTCCGTTGACAGGCGGATCGACCGAAGAACAGCGCGCCGTGCTTCGCAGTTACGCTGTCTTCAACGCCGATCAGATCGACGGCCTTCCTGCCCAATTCCACCCGGTCACGGTCCATCTCGTGCCGCCCGCCGACTGTCTTCCCGAACTCGCACAGCAGTTCGTCGATCGACTGCCAGCGAAGGTCAACCAGCGCGGCGACAAGGCATATTATGACCGCATCGACGATGCGATCACCATGCCCCCCGTCGCGCTGTTCGATACGCGCGCTCACTGGGCGGCGACGCTTTGCCATGAAAGTGGGCACTGGACTGGTCATAAGGATCGCCTCTCTCGTGAGTTCGGCAAAAAGTTCGGCGATGAGGCTTATGCGTTCGAGGAATTATGCGCCGAGATGACCAGTTGCCTCCTTGGAGCAGATCTTGGCCTTCCGACGCATCACCTCGACGATCATGCCGCCTACATCGGATCATGGTTGCGCGTTCTGAAGCGCGATAACCGCGCCCTTATGACGGCAGCGGCGAGAGCCGAAGCCGCAGCGGGCTTCCTGCTTCGCGCTACCGGCATCGTGCAAAGCGAAGACTCCTCGTTCGAAGCAGGCAACGTTGAGCTTGCAGCCTGATTTCAACAGGTGATTGGCTAAGATATAACCAGGACTTCAAACGGATCTGGACCACATTGCGTTGTAGGAACCACTGTTTGTCATCATCGCAATAAAAGGGATTGCTTGAGTGTATCAAATCCGATACAGTTGGTTGTGAAGAAAATATCATTCCTTGGGGACAGCCTCGATAGGCTTCGAGATTTTCCCGAAGCGGCCCGTTCTGAGGCTGGCCACCAGCTCAATGAGGTGCAAAACGGCAATAATCCGGATGACTGGAAGCCGATGAAAAGCATCGGTACGGGAGTGCGTGAAATCAGGATCAGGGAAGACTCCGGAGCGTTCCGGGTGATCTATTTGGCTACGTTGCCCGAAGCGGTATTGGTCCTGCATGCCTTTCAGAAGAAGACGCAGGCCACGTCACAGCGCGATATTGAACTGGCGGCAAGCCGCCTGCGAGCATGGAAGGCGTAAACGATGGAAGTACAAACATTCGACAGCGTGTTCGACGCACTGGCAGACACTCCGGCGGAAGCTGCGAACATGAAGGCACGTTCAGAATTGCTCTCGGCGCTAAAGGTGCGTGTCCGATCATGGAGCCTTTCGCAAGCAGCGGCGGCGGGTCGGCTTGGCATCACCCGTCCACGTCTGAACGATCTTTTACAGGGCAAGCTTGCCAAGTTTTCGCTTGATGCGCTGGTTAATCTTGCCACCGCCTCGGGGTTAGCCGTGCATATCCAGATCGCGGAAGCCGCCTGATCGGTCGCGCTGAATGGTAGCGGAAAACAATCGATTCTACTGCCATAATTATTGATTTAGCCGCGAGCGACGATCGCATCGGCATGGTTGTCCGCCGATCCGGGGTCAATTTACTTCAATAATGCAGTCGATCCATTTAGCATCAATTCCAACCGATGGCGCTCCGAAACTGTTTCGAGTCAGTTGTTTAGCGAGATACGTTGCTCAGGATCGTAAAGCTGCAATCGCTGTTTTTTACTTCCGCTTCAAGCGTGCCGATTGAGATCCCGCCAAAGCCGTTACGTGCTCGATAGCTCATCACCAGGTTATGATTACCCTGAGCATCGACTTCGGAAATGCGTGTGTTTATAATTTCGAGAGAGTCTGGCTCGCGAGGCGTTTGTTTAAAAGCAACCACCAAGCCCGAATGCTCGCCGCCAATGGTGCTTAAACAATGCCGACCGTCGTGATGCTCAATAAGGCTGCGCTTTGCTGCTGCATCCTGCTTTGCAACAAATGCCGCTTGCTCGGCACTACGCTGCTCTGGTGTCATATGCTCATAGCGATTTAAATCAGACATACCCCAAAATGCCGCGACCAAAGCGAGCAGCGCCACCAAACCGAACGTTGCGAAGATGAATTTAAAGAATCGTCCCATTCAGAAATTATGCTTGAGACAGGTTAGGATACTCTGAATTACGCTAAAAACTGTCTTCCAGTCGAACACCGGTGTTCGATGGAAGACTGGCTCCATGTGGCAATCGTGATGCTGGAACACCGTTAGCATAGCCCCGAAACTCCGCGCCTTATTCGCATATCTTCCTAAGTGAGGAGAGGGAGCCTCCGGCGGTTCTGAGCGCACTTTGCGCCCGGAGGAGGTTCCCGATGTTTTACGATGTCATCTGCCGGCATAACGAGGCACTTGCGCCTGGTTCACTGACCACGCTTCCCGCCGCATTAAATGCGGTCAACGCCGCCGTTGCTGACTGTCACCGCGCTGGCAAACAGATCGGTTCCGACCCCGCAGTGTTGTTGCTTATTCGCAACTTGGCAGTGGTAGCGGAGCGTGCTGCACCCGCCATGGCCTCGCTGCGCCTCGCCTGCGTGTCCGACCGCTCCGCTGTCATCGATACCCCTGCCCTGCTCGATCTTGCCGATACGCGGATCGGCGGCAATCAACCGGCCAAGCGCACCTTCCATTATCAGGCACGACGCGCGCTTTCTCGCCTAGCGGAGACGCTCGGCCTCGAAGGTGACCTCCACATATCAAGCGATATGGGACGCGCCCACGACGAAGGGCGAACGACGCTCCGCCACCCATCGCTCGCAATCTCGGTCGTTCCACGCGGTTTCGTACCTGATCGGCAGATCACCTATAATCGTTGCGACAATGGCTGCGACGTCGGCCCGATGCACTTCGCGTCCCTCGCCGACCTGCTGGACGCAAGCGCGTTCCAGCGCAGTCTTAACGCGACAATCGGCTCAGGTTTCGTTCCGCAATGCGCCCAAGCGGCCTGATCGCGGTTGCTTCCATCATCCTCAGACTTTCATTTCAGGAGATCACCATGCCCGCTCTTATCGATTTCGACGCGACACCTCCGGACCATTCGACCTGGGGGCCACCGCAGGGTGGCTGGACCCGCATCGCTGCTGGTATTTATTCCTGCTCGACTGCTTCACACGGCGGTTACTGGCTCTCGCCAGCGCGCCTCGACGCGATGCCTGACACCCTTCGCGCACAGAGCTGGAATGGCACAAGCCCATGGTTTGAGGAGGACTGCGACGTCCTTCTTGTCGTCCGCGCGTTCCCCGATCTGTTCAGCGCCGAAATGCGCGAATACGCCGAGAAGGACCGGCTTTCGCGCATTCTCATGGCGAAACGCGAAGCTGCCCGCCAAAAAAGCAGAGTTTAGTGAGCGCCGCCAGCGCGGTGATGATGTATATCTACACCGAGAAAGAAGATGGCTCGACATACTGCGAGCCTGACAATCGCACGAAATCCGGAAGGCCTCAGTCCTTACGGGGACGGGCGGCGACACGTTAGAGACACCGGAAACCTTAAATGAGCCAGCTGCTGACTGGACGACCTTCCAACCCATCCCGCTCGTTGCTATGCCGTTACAATGTCGCTGCAAAAACCATTTCGTGCCGTCCCGATCAGGTTCGGAAAACGCTATCGTGCGAAAGCGCGGCGTGAGCGTCTGATCAAAATTGCCCTGCCTTTTACTCTTGTTTTCGGTGCTGCGGCTCTCGGCGCGGTCACTGGCGGTGTTTTGCCGACGATTTCCAGCGCATCGGCAGCAACGGGTGATGAAATCATGGGTTGCCGAGTGACGGACGGCGACACAATCCGTTGTGGTGATGAGCGTATTCGATTGCTGGCTATCGATGCCCCCGAGCTGCCGGGCCATTGCCGAACGGGGCGCGACTGTGTCCCTGGCGACCCCTACGCTTCCAGCGACAGTTTGCACGAAGCGATGGTGGGCGCAATACGCATCGAACGTTATGGCACTGACCGCTATGGCCGAACGCTGGGCTCTCTGACGAGCGACAAGGGCAATCTGTCCTGCTGGCAACTCAGCCACCATCACGCTGTCTACAAAGTCGCCTGGGACAATCTGATGAAGATAGCCCGCACCTGTCCGCGCGCTGTTCTGTAACAAATTTGTCCGTAAGACGCAGATGAGCATTGCTCCATGTTCCCACTTCGTTCCACAATGCGGGGATGCGATTCGACCGTGATCATCTCGTCTTCAAGGCTATTTGCGCACTCGATGAAATTGTGGACCAGTGCTCTACCGGCCCGATAAGGACGACGCTGGCGATGCGGTTCGTGCTTGCCTTCCTGTACAGCCAGAGCAAAACCGATGAGCGTCGCAACTTCGATGATTTCTGGAAAATAATCCGGGATGAACATCTGCAAGCCTATAGCGATCACGACCGGCGGTACATGCGCGTTACCTATGCGCGAACCTGCCTTACGGGCATCGCCCGGTCATGCGGGCTGCTTATGGACATAGAGACGCAAAACAGGATCGCAGCGGTCCGCGAGAAGGTAAGAGGCAGGGGCGGCTCCCGGCCTCTTTCGCTGCCGGACGATCACAGTGAGGGTTCAGGGGGCGATCATGCGCCGACCTAGACTGATCGAAATTGAGTTCGCGGTTTTGATCCTTGTGATCGGCGCTGGCTTTATACTTCCTCTGTTTGAGTGGCTATGACCCCTGCGCTGATCAGCCAGCGCACCGCGCAAGACAGAGTTATGACCCGCCTGTCTGGCAGGTTGGTAACTACCGCTTGCCTCGATGAACGTGGGTCGGCATTCTTGCACACGTTCATTCCAAGGAGAGAAACCATGCGTATCGCATTTGCTGCGGCTGCCGTTGTTGCCATGCTTTCGACGCCATCGTTCGCCGCGCCTTGTCGCGACGCCAAAGGCCATTTTACCAAATGTCCTCCCAATGCTCCTGCAAAGCCCGTTCGCTGCAAGGCTGCCAATGGCAAGTTTGCAAAATGCGGCACACCAGGCGCCAAGCCGATGTGAGGAATGGGCGAAGCCGCGCTTCTGCTTAGCTCAGCAAGTCGCGCGGCTTACTAACCGCGACATATGATTGCAAAACCACCATGTCAGAGACCCAAAAGCTTGTCTCACGCGGTTATTCTTGGTTTTACCGTCCACACTGTGGATCCAGTGGCTGTGCAAAGAGCCGCGCCATTGCACGTTTCGCATACGCCATCCCAGGTTCGCAGACTTCCCCGTCACTGCGACCCTTCAATTGTTTTTTGGCGGCGCGACGTCACAATTGCGCGGTTACAGCCGTCCAGTCCGATTAACCTGTTACACCGCCAATGCCTGCGATCGACCGCTTTATGGCAGCGGCATGTGAGAGACTGAAACAAACCACAGAACGTTCTGGATGACCCGCGCTGGGTGACGATGACGGTTGCGAAGTCCGTGCCTGCTACATCTATTATCTGTTTGATATCGCACACTGGGCATTCTGGAACCGTCCCGGGTGGTTAGCGGAACTCGTCAGTGAAAACGGGCAGCAGCAAGCGAGTGCACAGTCAGAGCGCCATTCGATACCAGATCGTGCCAGCTCCCTACCCGCCAGAGGATGCCTGGACGTGGGCCAACGCGAGCCATACGCAACCACGAGTGAGGCGGCCGAGTTGTCGCTACGCGCCTGCCCGCTCCACCCTCCTAACTCGCGGTTTCCCGTCGCCCAAGCGGCTCGGTGCGTCCGTCTCTATTTCGTTGACCCAAGAGGTCAGCATCCGGCGGATAGGCCGCCGGCACAATCATCTGAAAGGCGCAACGCCCGTGCCCACCTCCCTCGCAGCCGCCCTCGCCTCCCTGGAACTCGGCCACCTCGAACCCCGTGCCCAAGACGTTTCCGGAATGGCCCCGCCACCTTCGCAAGCCTTGGAGCAGACAACAGCAGCAATCTGGAGCGACCTTTTCGCCACCCTCAACAACACCTCGCTAGAGCGTGACATCGAGGAGCTGGGCTGGGGCTTCGTCAATCTGTTCCACCGGGCCGCTGCCAAAAAGCACGTCATCGTCGATCGGCTTACCGACGACATCCGGCTTCTCATCGCGGAACAGGACGGCTCGGAGATCAACACCAGCAATCTCGAAGACAAGATCGACCTCGCCAAAAAGATCGAAGAGGCAGCTGAGTGCTACGAGGTTATGCGCGACACAGCGGCAGGGCATTACCTTCGCGAAACGGGCAAGTCCTGGATCCCTGCAACCGGCAACCGCATCTCGCTCGGTGTGACCTCGGCAATCGTGGACGGAACCGCTTTCCTCCGCGCCCGTCGCGAGCGCAAGCGCGACGCTAACACCGCACAGGGAACCGCCGTCGTCTTCTCTGGCGGGCGACTGACCTTCAAAACCGACGCCGACATGAAGGAATTCAGCGGGAACCTGCTTCGCACCCTGAAAGCCGTTCGAGACCGCGTTGGCGATATGTACCTGGTTCATGGCGGCGACATGAAAGGTCTCGACGGTCTGGCGGCATCGTGGGCCGAACAGAACGGCATCCAGCAAGTGCGTTTCGGATTAGATCGCAAGCTCGGCGATCGGGCAGGTTTCCGACGCAACGAGCAAATGCTTTCGCTCAAGCCCCGCTACGTCATCGCCTTTCAGGGTAATGGCGTTTCCGAACGTTTGGTTATTGATGCCAAGACGCAAAACATTCGGATTGTTGACCGTCGTGGACCCCTCGGCACGCCGCCAGCAGCCCTTAACTCACCGAGGACACGAAAGGTCGCCTGATAGCTTTGGGCCGCCGAGAGATCGGCGGTCCCTTTTTTGTCTTTGGACAGGCGATGAAAACGCAGAAGATCAACAGATTGGAGATTCATTTTTCCATTCACTCAAACTCATTCTCGTTCATTGTGCAGTCGGAGTTTTTCACTGCCCAATCGCTTCATGACCTTATCGCGTTGCTGGCTTTATACGCTTTGACGTGCGGCCGCCGATGGCCGACCTTTACGTCGTCTCGACCGGCGTTCCCGCAGTGTCGAGGTTCGTTATCTCCGATACCGCCCTCCCCCATCGCGACGACATTTCTCCAGATTGTATCGGAGCAACCGCCGATCCTTTCCTGAATCCATTGGCCGATGGCGCAGTTCAGTGACGCGACCGTCAAACCGGTCACTCAGACGTCGTTATCGCCTTGCGGTGGATTCGCCTCGTCTATGAGCTTTTGAACGATGCTCAGCGGGGTGTCATCTTGGAGCCGCACCAAAGCACCGCAGGCGCACGAAGCCGCTTTCAGCAGGCGTATGTCTCGATAGCTGACACTCAGAACCCGTCCACATCGGGGACAATCAACCTGAGCCTCAATGTCGTCGAGTTCGCCTGCCATTTTCAAATGGTATCAGAAAGCGCCGTCCCCGTCATCAAAGCCGAAATCGGAAGAGTCAAACACTTCGCACCGCTTTCCGAATTCAACATGCGGCTTCCTACAACATCGCGTTCACCCACTCTTTTGAGGCGCAATCCTTGGTTCGCCTCGCGGCCTAGTGCCATCAACCCGCTAGGGGTCCGGGCGCTACGCTACGGCTTTTTTGTCTGCGCAAAAAAAGTGATTGCGGCCGCTCACCGAACTCATCGGGCGTAAGCGCCAAATCTCCCCCACATATCGGCGATCCGTGATCTGAGTATGCTTAGCCTCCTCATGTGAGGGGAAGCTTGGTGTCAGGTATCGAAACAACATTCGAAACGACTTTCGAAAGCAAGGGTGGCCGCCGTCCTCAACGGATGGACGTGATCCCGGCGGGTGCGGCACGCCGGATGTGGGCACCCGACGCCAAGGCGCGGATCGTCGAGGAGAGTTTTGTCGCTGGTGCCAATATCGCGGCGATCGCGCGCGCCAACGACCTTTTACCCCAGCAGCTTTATGCGTGGCGGCACACAGTGTTGAAGGCGCGTGAGATGGCGTTTGTGCCGGTGGTTGTTGACGAGCCCGGCCCGCCGCTGTCGTCCGTATCAACCGTCGCAGAGGTTATCATCCATGCGGGGACGATGACGATCCACGTTCCTGATAATGTCACGGTCGCGCATATCGAGCGCGTTCTTACTGCGATGAGGCAGATGACGTGATCCTCCCACCGGGACCACTCAAGGTGATGGTTGCGACCAAGCCGGTCGACTTCAGGAAGGGAGCCGTCAGCCTTGCAGCGCTCGTCGAGAATGAGCTTGGCCTCAAGCCGTTCTCGGGCGTGGCATATATCTTCCGGTCGAAGCGCGCGAACCGGATCAAGCTGCTGGTCTGGGACGGCACGGGCCTGGTGCTGGTGAGCAAGGTTCTCCAGACCGGCGGCTTCTGCTGGCCGCGAGCTGGCGACGGCGTGATGCGGCTGACGCCAAGCCAGGCATCGGCGTTGTTCGAGGGTCTGCAATGGACCCGAATGCATGAGGTCCGGGTGCAGAAACCGCAGGTTGCGCAGTAGGTCGCACGCCTGAATCTGCTCGTCGAAATGACGGTTGCGACGCCGGAAAAACATGCCAGAAATAGTCCATGTCTGCGAGCGAAGCCGACCTTCCCGACGATGTCGTGGTCCTCAAGGCGATGGTGATCGCGGGGCTCGAACGCGAGGCGCGGATGCAGCATCTGCTCGATCAGCTGAAGCGGGCAACGTTCGGCAAACGCTCTGAAAAGCTCAGCGCCGATCAACTGGCACTGGCGCTCGAGGACATCGAAGTTGCGCAGGCCGAGTTGCTGGCGCTCGCCGAGCAGTCGCCGGTCGGGCCGAAGGCCGAGAAGAAGCGCAAGGAAACGACCGAACGTGCTTCGCTGCCAGCACATCTGCCCCGGATCCGCGAAGTAATCATGCCGGTTGAAACCGAATGTCCGTGCTGCGGCGGTGCGCTGCACTGTATTGATGAGGATGTCGCCAGTCGGCTCGATGTCATCCCCGTCCGGTATCGGGTGATCGTAACGGTGCGTCCGAAGATGGCGTGCCGCACATGCAGCGACGGCGTGTTCCAGGCCCCTGCACCAAAGCATGTCGTGCCGGGCGGCCTTCCAACCGAGGCGCTGCTCGCCGACGTGATCGTCAGGAAATACGCCGACCATGGTCCGTTTTACCGGCAGGCACAGGCACTGCGTCGCCAGGGCATCCAGATCGATCGCGGTACGATGTGCAACTGGTCGGGGCGTAGTGCCGCGTGGCTCGGGCGGATCACCCGGCGCATGAAGGCTGAACTGCTGTCGGGCGACCGGCTCTTTGTCGATGAGACCACTGCGCGGGTGCTGGCACCGGGCACGGGCAAGACAAAGACCGGCTATTTATGGGCGATCGCCCGCGACGACCGTGCTCATGGCGGGACCGATCCGCCGGCCGTGGTCTACAGCTACATGCCGGGGCGCGGCAAAGTCTGGGCCGCGCAGTTGCTCGGCAGCTATCACGGCATCGTCCAGTGCGACGGTTATGGGGCTTATAAGCATATCGAGGCCTCCGATCGTGCCGGTGGCGCGGGAAAGCTCGCCTTTTGTTGGGCGCACGTGCGGCGCGGCTTCTTCGACGCGACAAAAGGCGGCAACGCACCGGTGGCCGATGAGGCGCTGCGCCAGATCGCCCGTCTGTACGCCATCGAGGCCAAAATCCGGGGATCAGACCACGAGCATCGCCGCGCAATCCGTCGGGCTGAATCCGCACCTCTGGTCACGGCGATGAAGCTCTGGATGAAAGACATGCTGCCCAGGCTACCAAGAGGCTCCGGAACGGCAGGCGCAATCGGCTATGCGCTCAATCACTGGAATGGCCTCAATCGCTTCCTCGACGACGGTCGCATCGAGCTCGACAACAATACCGTCGAGCGTTCGATGCGACCGATAGCTCTGCAGAGAAAAAATGCGCTTTTTGCTGGGCACGACCTCGGTGCCGAAAACTGGGCCATCATCGCCAGCCTCGTGGAAACCTGCAAGCTCAACGCCATCGATCCGCAAGCCTATCTGACTGACGTTCTTGGCCGCATCATCCACCGCAGCGACGGCGACCCCATCGATGATCTGCTGCCGTATAACTGGACCGACAGCCGCACCGCGAACCTGCCTAACGTCACCGCGCAAGCCGCATAACCAAACCCCGTGGGGATGATTTAGCGCTTACCATCGGGCGCCAGTCGAGCGGGATGAACCCGCCGTCTGCAAGGAGCCTCGATTATGTTTTCAGATATCTGGATCGCACGCAAAAGCGCCCTGAAACTCTCCCGGACGCTCATGGTGGCAACAATGGTCATCGCCGTCGGAACCAAGTTTTCTGTCATCACCGCAGAAGATCACGACAGCAGCCTGACGATCGTGAATGAGTACGATCCCTACCAGTAATGCGCCTTCGGGGGCTAAGGCCCCCAACTCGCTACCGCGAACATTCTTTGCAGATCTCTTCCGCTGCGCTCTCTCGCCTTTTTAAAAAAACTGGGGCAAGCACGCGGAGTGCTTGGGCTCCGCCCGCGCTGATCAGCTTCGCAGGTTTGACAGGATGCCTCGTAGTCGATCAGCTATTGCTGCGACGAGCCAGGTCGAGACCCGTCTGAATCGTCGGCAGGTCGGCCATCTCAGCCGATGGCGCGGCATGACGCAGCATCACAGTCCACTCCCGCCCGATTGCCCGCGAAACCAGATAGAACGCCGAGCCGCCGCACGCCACCATTCGGCATCGTTCAAAACGGTCAAACAGCGTCGTTGCACCGCCTTTTGCGGCAACCATCTCACCCAGATCGACGCGCATCAGCGCACCGCAGCTCTGACACCGCGTCCGAGCCAGTGCGTTCATTGCAAACATACTGCCGATGGTATTCATCCAGCGGGGTGCAATCGTGTGTATCTGTTCCGGGTCTGTCATGGACTGCACGCTATTGGCATCCATCCTTTAACGCCAGCCTCGTTCGTCAAAACGCCGCTCAAGACCCGTCCGTCAGCTCCTTTCTCGCATTCGGATTGGAGACGGCGCTCCCACCCGCAAGTCCGTGAACGGACTTCTCCACTGCGTTTCGACCCTGCGGGTGCGCGCGCGAAGCTATGCCGTCTTCCCTCGAATTGCTTGTCGAAAGGCCCCGATCGGCGGGGTCGTGAAACAGGAGATTTCCATGGTCGAACCAGCCCCTAGCCCCGCTGAACGGACAGCCAGGATCGCAGCGTTGAACGACGCCCTGCGCGAGAATATTCACCAGATCGGCACGAACCGTATCTTGATGACACAGGGGATTGCGGCCCTGATCGGCGACACCACACTGTTCCGGGGGTTCCGCCAGCGCGCAGAACTGATCGTCCTCATCCGCGAATTCAATACTTTTGCCGCCGAGAACGATCCGTACAGCGAGCATGATTTCGGATCGTTCGTCTTTCTCGAGACCGAATGTTTCTGGAAAATCGATTACTATGACGAAACGATGGAATTTGGTTCCGAAGATCCCGCGATCGAGGAGAAGACCATTCGCGTTCTGACAATCATGACGGCCAGGGAGTATTGACTACGAAAGACCCGGCGCTTCGGCGTCGGGTTATCCTAGCGTGAACCGGGGCGTGACCATCGGCACGGCTCTATCTGCGCTCCGCTCGGACCGGGCCTCCGCACCGGCGTCTCGTCCCAGTCGGGTAACGATCCTCACGCGAGGCAAGAACGGGGGGCCGCGGTTCCCCCTCTGCAAAAGGCCAGGCCGTCTCGGCTTCGCCACCGCAGCAAATTCTTATCTGGCACTACGGGAAACGACGAAACAGACATCAGCGCGCCAAATCACAGCTATCAAAACCAAAACGACCATCCCCCGGCATGGCCATTTTATTATTTCCGCTCACATTATCGGTCATCTTCACGAACCGAAAAATCTCGGGCGTCCCCGGCTGAAGCCGGGCCGTGCTTTATTCCGCTGGCGCTTCGCCAAGCCCCATGAGGTCTTGGCCCTGCGGGTAACAATCACTGACGCAGCGCGACCGCGTTCCCCTCGAATACAACCCGGCATGATCGTGGGAAACCACTTCTCTAATGACACCCCTGAAGCCGGAAAGACGATCGCTGATGCACCGAAACGCGCTCGATAAAGCCACCACGCTATATTCGTCCCATTGGGCGGGTTGGTCGACCCGCGTGTCCATCAGGAGTCCCCTTTATCACGCCCGCCATCAACCCTTCACGCATCCGGCCTGGCAACGGCGTTCCCACCCGCAAGTCCGTTGAAGCGGACTTCTCCACTGCGTTGCGACCCTCTGGGTGCGGGCGGGATCTATGCCGATGCCCTCAGATTGCTTATCGAAGGCCCCGATTGGCGGGGTCGTGACTGAGGAAACTTTTATGGTCGGACCCACGCTCAACCAGCGACCTGGAACCGTTACTTATCATCGCGGGAATATCGTTCACGATACCGCTGACATCCTTTTCAACACCGTCAATACCGTCGGCGTCATGGGCAAGGGCGTTGCGCTTGCCTTCAAGACTGCGTTTCCCGCGATCATGCCGGCCTATCTCGCAGATTGCCGCAGCCGCGCCCTGACTGCCGGCAGCTGCTTGCTCTATCCACTCCCGATCGGCCGAGCTTCTGTCGAGAGTCCCTCCTCACCGGTTCGGCTCTGGGCCGCGCTTGCCACCAAGGCGCACTGGCGCGACGCAAGTCGCATTGGTTGGATCGGCAGCGGTTTGACCGCTCTGGCTGACCTTGCAGCCGAAGCTGGTGCTCGATCGATTGCAATTCCACCGCCCGGTTGTGGCAACGGCGGGCTCGACTGGCACGCCGTCGAGCCACTCGTCCTCGACATCCTTTTGGACTTTGACCTCCGCATCTATGCCAGCCCTTCGCGAAGACCGGACTGACTCTCGGTCTGCGGACAGGCTCGTTGACTGTAACATACTGCCGATTGGTCGAGTCACGGGTGGCTTAGGCCGCTGGAGGGCACGGAGATCGCCTCTTGCAGCATGTCGCTAAACCACGCTCGAGATCCGATATCGATAATCTCGAGCATGACGGATCCTTTGACTGAGCTATCGATAAAATGGCCGTTGCGCCTTATCAGCCACATCTTTCAAGATCGAAGCTGACCTCTTCTTTTGGGGGTCACGACACGAAAGTGAACTTTGCGTACACCAGCAGCGAACAAAACGTGTCCGCAAACCCGTCGCGGTTTAGAATTGTCCGGCAACCCGTTACTTTCGGGGATTGCCGGACATTTTAAGGCTGACCTTCATACCAGCGTTTGACGGCCAACGGTAGGAAGCGCCCAGAAACGGTCGTTCAGTGATCGAGCCAAGCCTCGGCGTATTTTACCTGTCCAGTGACGCCGTCGAGCGCGTTCGGTGTCAGCGGAAGGATCATGCAGTTCGCCTCGGGCGCGTGAAAGGGTAGCGTGATCGGATACGCGCTCAGTCTCTCATAGCCGAACTGTGGATAGTAGTCTGGCAAACCCACCAACACGATGCTTTCAAAACCTAGGTCGGTTGCTCGGCGATGAGCCGCTGCGACCAAGCGTTTCCCCAACCCTTTACCTTGAGCCTCGGGAACGACGGAGAGAGGCGCGAGGGCAAGCGTGATTGTAGCGCTCTGGCCGCAACCGATCGTGGCTCGGGTGAGCATTATATGACCGAGAGCAGCGCCTTCGGCCTCGGCCAACAACGATAGTTCGGGCACGAACGCGGAGCTCTCGCGCAGCCGAGCAACCATCAGGTGTTCGCGATGGTCGCTGTAAGGCACGGCACCGTAAGCGCGCGACACTAGCTCTGCGATTACGGGCGCGTCCTCTGGTCGCTCAGCGCGAATTACAAGCGTTGGGCTCATTATCTCTCTTTATTGCCGCGCTCCCGGAGTGATCAACCCACAGCAGACGGTCCGCTAACCACCATTCCGAGACATTCCAACGGGGGCGGGCGTAACGGCAGCACCCGCCCAGTTGCCGTCGTTCGCCGCGTTGCATTTAAAGGTCACATTGCGGCAGGCACGATACGATACTCGGTCTCGCGCCGCCGGGGACGGACACCGTGGCAGTCTAGGCCGACGCTTACCGTGCCATTGAAGATGGGGTTTTCAATCCGTGTATTTCGCTGCGAGCACCCACAGCACGTAAATAGACAGGATCATGCTGACGGCGTCCGCGAGATGGGCGGCATTTTGCACAAACCATAGCGCCGCAAGGCCGTTCAGCAGCACGACAACCCCGATAGAAGCTGCAATGTATCGAGCCCATTGCGCAGACATGCGCAATCCTCGGCCGACGATATAAAAGAACACGCCCAACAGAGCAGCGATCAGGGCGACGATCGCAAGCAACCCCATGATCGCGACAGCAAGACCATTAAGCAGCGACAATATTTTGTTCGCGCCGGTTGCGGCATTCGCCAGCAACCCGACGAGACCGTAATGTGTTACACTGATATAGTCCGGAGTCTGTTGAACATCGGATGGCGGAGCCGTACATACTATGATCCCCATCGTGATCGCCATCACGGACGATGGTAGTGCTGTAGCCACGCCAAAGATCCTGAACCCAGTGGCGACGATGGCACGGTGATTCGGCAGTGGCTAATCCTTCTACGAAACCAGCGGAGCGTCGAGATGAGGCCTAGCCCAGCGGCGCCGAAAGAACCATCCGGAGGGAAGAACAGGTCACCAAAGCGCGCTCTGAAAAAAGCGCCTTTCCACAGTGCTGTGGGCATAGTCTCGATGCGGCGGCGGCGTCGGCGGCTTCCGCCCACAAGCGGAGGTTTGTTTTCGGGTATGCGGCTGGCCGAGGGCGAGGCCAATTACGATGCAACCAATGAGAACCTTGATAGGATAAGGTCAATAAAACTAGACCGCCGCCGGACAAGCCGAGTACGCTTCAGCACTGCCGGATGCCGGTCTTGGTATGCTGCCTGCCGACGTGACCATGTAAGTAGATTTAATTTCAGGAGCATACTTTGCGCAATTTCTTACCGCTCACTTTCGTTGCTATGTCGCTTTCAGCCTGCAGCATGCTCAGTGGTCCGAGCAGTTCGACGCTGGAAGAACTGGCGCGCAATGCCCTGATCGCGAGCGCTGGTAACGACCCAGCAGGCGTTGCCGCTGCCAAGGCCGCCAAGATCGAGACCAAGGGCCTGTGCAATTCCCAGGCCGAGAAAGATACCTATGTCTGCGGTATAGAGGTGACTGGAAAGATGCCGGGTGACGCGCAAGAAGGAACACGCACGCTGATCGTCAAAGCGAAAAAGAATGCGAGTGGGAAGTGGGTCTCGGTCGATTGATCCGTGCTATAGGCCACGATTATCGCCGCGATGAGCATTGGATGATATTACAGGGAGGCCGATGGATTTCGCTGGCCGATCGGATCATCGAGGGTGGAGCACAACCGCTCGCTATCTCATCGACGGGTATTCCAGCGTTGGATCTACCGCTCAGCTAACGACCGCTTCCCACCACTTCCAGTTGTTCATGATCCGTTCGTGTCCGGCGTCTGCAAAGTTCACTTTCGTGTCGTGACCCCTTTTGGTGTCGCAGTTTGCTGAAAAAGCCACCAGAACGCCGCCGCAAGGTGCAGCTTGGAAAAAACCTGGTGTCGCGGGTCAGCCCCGGTAGGACGTGCAACCCCTGCCAGTATCAGCACACAACCCCGCTGACCGTACAACCGCACGACACCCCCTGCATCAAACCTTTCGGACGACGCCTCACAGGCCCCCACATTTGCCCGCCTGCTGGTCGTGACCTGTGAGAGGATTTGCCCGCGATATGCTTCGGCTTCGTCAAACTTCACGACCGAAGCAAGGCCAGCGCAGATCCAGAACCACCCGGTTGCCTCCAGGCGTCCGCGTCCTCGGAGGCAAACTCCCATGCTGTCATCGCGCAAAGGTTAAGCGAGGCGTTAGCGACGGTCGCCCTGGTGTGACACAGTTCCGGACCACACCGACACTGCTTTGCGACACGGAATTCGTGTGCAGGCACTTGAGGCCCTTTTTGCTCCTGACGTCCCGAAGAGCTTTTTTCCCATCTACTCACTTAAAAACCTAAGCCCGCCGTCCAAAGCGGCCAACCCGCGCTCGTTCAGACCGAGTTGTCGCTTCGCGCCTGCCCGCACCACTCTTCCGAGCGGGGTTCCCCTCCGCTGCTGCGCTGCTTCGGTGGCCGCCCCGTCCTGGCGTTCTTTTACGGTTTGCAAGTCGAAGGGAAAAGCCCTCGGCGAACAGCAAAAAGGAACCTCGAAATGCAGAACATCGTCATCCTCGCAGGCAACGTCGGCGCCACTCCAGAGACCCGTACAACGCAGGGCAATACGAAAATTGCAATCTTCTCCCTGGCAACATCGCGCCCCAAGTTCGACAGCGACGGCAAGATTGCCAAGGACGGCGAAGGCCGCCGCATGGAAGAAACCGAATGGCACCGCATCACCTGCTTCGGTGCCCTTGCCAAGACGGTCGAGAAGTATGTCGAAAAGGGCCAGAAGCTCCTGATCGAGGGCCGCATCCACTACACCAAGTGGACTGACCAGCAGGACGTCGAACGCTACGGTGTCGAGATCATCGCCGAAAAGGTCACTTTTCTCACGCGAGGCAAGTCGCAGCAGGGCACGAACGGCGCCGCGGACGAGCCGGAAGGAGAGGACGTGCCCTTCTGAATCGGCGCAAGTTCACGGAAACGCTCGGGAACTTGTTTCCCGAGCCTCTCCTCTTCTAAGACCTTCACCTTTGATAAGATGCCGAAATTGCTACACATGCAGACGCCCGAAATCTCAACTTTCAGCAACAGATCGCGCGCATCACGAAGATGAACGATGAAACCGCGAAGCTTCCCGCAGAAACCCGCAAGCTCGTTGCGGAGACCAAGATCGTCACCTTCGCCCCTCTTGCCCAGATCGGACTCGGTATCGCCGCATTTGTAACAGCACTGATCGGCGCAGGTGCCGTTTTAGCCGGCTTGTGCTTCCCTCATTAAGCTGCGGGCGAGCCTCACGTTTTGACACCTTACTCTACTGCCGCAGACAGCATCCTGTCGGCAAACCTTCGGGCAACTCTGTCGTCTGTGACTGCCTATCGTGACGGCCGGGCAGCACCAGCGTCCAGCATGCGCGGTGCCCCCAATTTTGCTGCGGCCTCGCGCTTACGCTTACGCTCCACCCCGCCCCACACACGAAAAAATCGGCAGCCCCCGCCCCCGCCCCCGCCCCGCTCCCGCGGCCGCTTCGCGGTCCTGTGACCCCGACACCACCCGATCGTCAGCCCGAATCCGTCTCAAACGAACTGGCGGAGATTCACATGCACACGCGGCCCGCACGCACCCAGGCATGGCTTGCAGAATTCGCAAGCATTCAAGCGGAGATCGCACTGCACGGTGTGTCCGCGCCAGAACGGTCTGGCACTGGCATTACGCGAGGTCGGCCAGCTGGAACGCTCGATCTTCATGCTCGACTGGTTGCAGGACATCGAACTGCGCAGGCGAACCCAGGCCGGGCTGAACAAGGGCGAGGCGCGCAATGCCCTCGCCCGCGCATTGTTCTTCAACCAGCTTGGCGAGCTGCGCGACCGCCGGTTCGAGAACCAGTCCTACGCGCCTCCGCCCTCAACCTGCTGGTCGCCGCGACCATCTTGTCGAACACCCGCTATCTTGAACGGGCATTGGCCGACATCGGTACGCCGGACGAGGTAGCCCGGCATATTGCACCGCTGGGGTGGGAGCATATCGCGCTAACCGGCGACTATAGTTGGGAGCGGGGCGACAGGCCGGGACCGGATCAGCGCAGGCCACTCTGCATTTCCCCATCGCTCCTTGCGGCGTGAAGCCGTTCAGGACTGGGATCTACCATAGCTGGCCTGAGCGGGGAGAGAAATCACCCCCTCGCCCGACATGCCGAGACCTCGATCTGCATTGTGTCGAGCGTGAACGACCCGTCCGCCTCTATCGCATAATATGTCGACGTTTCGCCGGAGGCTAGCCGCTGGACCGAGCGGATCGCCGTGCGATGCGGCTCCGGGGTCCGCATGCGTTCGACCCATGTCGGGTAATCCATGCGCAACCGGCGGGTCTGTGTATTCCGCACCCGGAAACCGGCGCGATCCAGTGCCGCTATCCATTCCGATGCCTTGTAATCGCGGACGTGCGAGGGATCGCGCAGCGTTTCAACCGTCTGGAGATGCGTGTCGAATTCAGCATGCCCCGGAGATACGACGTCGATAAAGACGGCAGTGCCACCCGGTTTCATGATCCGCCGCGCCTCGCGCAGTCCGGCCTCGAAATCGCGCCAATGATGGGCGGAAAAGCGGCAGCCCAGAAAGTCGAACGAGGCATCGTCGAAGGGCATCCTTTCGGCAGGTGCAACGCAGGTTTCGATATTGGACAAGCCCCGTTGCCGCGCTGTCCCTTGCACTGCGTCTATCATCGCCGCGGAAAGATCGACGGCGGTTACGACGCGCGCATGGGAGGCCAGCCGATAGGCCACATGGCCGCCACCCGATCCGAGATCGACCGCACGGTCCGGGTTTTCGCGGGCGGCAACCGCCTCCAGTGCATCGAGATCATCGCCCCGGGCATGGACGGCGCTTTGCACATAGGCATTCGCCTGCGGACCAAATTGGTCGTCGACAAGGGTTTCATGCGAACGGATCATGGTTCATTCCTCCTTGAGGCCCTCGAACACCAACCATTACCCTGTTACAATGGACATTCTTATCCTGTTATAGAATGACCTATGAGCACCGTTGAACAACGCAATCTCCTGGGACAATTCGTCCGCTCCCACCGTGAGCGCGTCGCACCGGAACTTCCAGGGCGACGACGCCGGACGCCGGGTCTGCGCCGAGAGGAACTGGCAGCGCGTGCCGGCATCGGTGTCACCTGGTGCGCCTGGATCGAACAGGGCCGCGACGTAGGCGTCTCGCCTGGCACGCTTTCCCGCCTCGCGGTGGCGCTGGCGCTCACCCCCGCAGAACGCGCCTATCTCTTCGAGTTAGCGGGACGCCGCGATCCCGAGGCGCCACGATCGGCGTCGATCTCCCGGGCGCCTGATGCCATAACCCTGTCGGTGGCAGCGCTGACCTGTCCGGCCTACGGGCTAGACCGGCTTTGGAACGCCTGTTGCTGGAATGGCGCGGCCGAACACCTGTTCGTCGGTTGGCTGGGCGATGCGCAGCAGAAGAATCTGCTGCGCTATACGTTCACGGTGCCTTCTGCCCGTGACCTCCTGCCCGACTGGGAGGACCGGGCGAGGCGCCTGCTCGCAGAATTCCGGGCCGACTATGGGCGGATGCTGAATGACCCGGCTCTGGCCGCACTTGTCGAAGATTTGAAGAGAGAGTCCGATCTTTTCGCGCACGAATGGCATGCCCAGTCCGTAATGGCGCGTGAGGGGGGCGCCCGCACCTTTATGCATCCGGTGGACGGTTCTCTCACCTATGCCCAACACACGTTCAACCCGGCCGAGCGCCCCGATTACAAGCTTGTGGCACTGTTTCCTTGGACGGAGGGGGAAAGTCGGCTTTGACAGTGATCTGTTCAAAAGCCGCCCTTCCCTTCCTCCGCTCGTCCACTATCCGTTCGTGCCTGGCGTACGTAAAACTTACTTCCGTGTAGTGACCCCGTGCTGGTGCCATCGATCCGGAGGACGAAGCTGGCGGCCCGGTTGAGCCGCAACAGCTCGACAAGGTTGATGGCGTCCTCCTCCCAGTCCTGGGCGGGTGACGGAAAGCCAGCTCCCGCTACGCCGATCGGCGTCAACCTGAACCCCGGCGCCATTTCGGCGAGCGGGACCGGCTGCGCGATCGGCAGCAACATGATCTGAATCTCTAACTCGTAGACCCTCATAACGCCGGAGAGAACCGACCAAGAACAGACGATCTTCTCCGATGGTCGATTCAGGTCGCGCGATATGGGCATGTAGCGATTAGCGCCCTCCGGTTGTAGGATCGCGGAATGTGCAATCGAGCCAGATTCGACGGTGAGCCTGAGACGCTCTGGGGATCGGCCGCCAAGCTGTTCAGCGATCGGCCTCGTGACAATCGCTTCGCTCCCAAAGAGCTCCGGCCCAAGAGCCGCAACTATGTGATCCGCGAGCAGGACGGCGATCGACTCTGGGATGTGATGACATGGGACGTGCTGGGCGGTCAGGCGGCATGGCCGATGACCAACGTCCGCAAGCTCGCCCTGCCCCAGTGGCGCACGCTCGCCGCCAAGCCTGAGAACCGATGCGTGATCCCGCTCACCGAGTTCGCGGAGTTTACACCCGAGAAACATGACCTGCACGACGACAAGCCGCCCCTCAAAGGCGAGATGTGGTTTAGCGTCACCGACCAGCCCGTGTTCGCCGTCGCCGGCTTCTGGCAGCACACCGCCAAGGGTGATGGCTTCACCATGGGCACATGCGATCCCAACAGCTTGGTGGCGCCGATTCACCCGAAGGCGATGATAACGATCCTTGAGCCCGAAGACGTCGATACTTGGCTGCGCGGTTCTTATGACGATGTGGTGGCGCTCCAGCGCCCCTACGATCCGGTCAGGGTGACTGTACGCGGACCGGTCTTCCCTACCCGCGGGCGCGATCGGATTGATACTTGACAGGAAACGCGTCGAACCTCCGTAACCGCGCTAACCGCGCTAACCGCGCTAACCGCGCTAACCGCGCGCTCCGGGATAGTCGTTGTGTTCGCTGTGTCATTGATAATGCATCTGGCACGCTGATAAGTATAGCATAGCGCCGGATTAGCAGCCTTCAGACAGCGACACATTTTGTCACGTCCGCGCGAACACAGCGGTTACAGCTCTCCGCGGGGAGCGGGCAACAGTGTTTCCAGGAACACTTACGAGTGAGGAAGTCTTTTTGGTCGCTCAGGACCCGCGAAACTCCCCCCCCCTCCCTCTCCTTCCCTCACCAGCCCTGCATCGTTGGTCTAATGTCATATTCTGACGCCGCCCGCTTCAAAACCAGATATGTCTTTGCGAATTCGGTTCTTCGGTGGGCTTCGCCGCAACGCTCGCAATTCAAATCGGCGCAGAGGTGAAGCGGCTACATAGGTTACATCGATCGCAACGGTTACAAGGAACCGTTGCGTTACAGTCGGTGCGGTGGCGACGACTGACGAGCGCGGTTCGCAGATGTCGCACCGAACGTGTCTGCGCATAACGATCTTTGACGATTCCAACTCCCAATAGAACACAAATATTGTAAAATTAGCGCGGAGACATGTAACCGCTGCGTTCGAGCGCTCCGCGTTGTCCGTCGGGATGTAGGCGCAACTTCGAACCGTGAGCACTTAAGAATGGTTCCAAATCGCGAACGGTGGGCCGCCGGCAGCGGGGTTTAAGCCGTCTCAACCGCGTCGATGACCCGACGAAGTGTTAGGCCCGATTTTCCAGTCCATACTGTTGGTCGTTAGTGGGCAGGGGGCGTTCATGCGCTGCACTATCGTTCGTTTTAGCGCTCCGTGCGCTCCACTGCGGCCGCGCAGTTACAACGGAGCGTTCTCGATTTACTTATCGCACGTGGCGCACGACCTCCGTCGAGGGGGTCCGCTTGCTCGACGACACCTTCATTAAGCTCAGAAGCGGCACTGTAACACAACTGTTAATGCGAACGCATATAACCGCGTGGTGCTCTGTGTTCTCGCGAACCGTCGTGACTTGCCGACCCGCGCGAACCGTTGTAACGCGTCGTCACGCCATAGCGGCGCGCGCTGACCGGAGGTTTCGAATGCCCGTTATCACTTTGCTGTCGCCAAAGGGGGGGGTGGGCAAAACGACGACGGCGCTATTGCTGGCCACCGAACTCGCGGCGCAAGCGGCGGACGTCATCCTAATCGATGCCGACCCGAACTTTCCCTTGTCGAAATGGGCCGCTCTGGGAGGCAAGCCCGACAATATCGAGGTGATTGAGGAGATCGACGAGGAGACGATCATCGACACGATTACGGAAGCGCGCAAGCGGGCCAAGTTCGTGATCGTCGACCTGGAGGGCAGGGCGTCGGGTCGCGTTACCAACGCGTTGCTTGTCTCCAACCTTGCACTCATCCCGATGCAGGGGTCCGCCCTGGACTCGAATGAAGCTGCCCGTGCTTTCAAGAACGTGCGACAGGTTTCCAAACACCGCGAAAAGCCGCTCAAATTCGCCGCAGTCCTCGCCAAGACGCAGGCGTCCGATCGGCTTTGGCCTCGAGAGCTCAAACAGATCATCGCCGGACTGGAGCAGGCAGGTATTCCGGTGATCAAGACCGCGCTGGCGGACCGCGGCGCGTTCCGGGCGCTCTTCAGCTTCGGCGGGACATTGGCGACGTTAAAGAATTCCGAAGTTGGTTCGCTAACGACAGCGCGAGCGAACGCTGCGGCGTTCACGCTCGACGTCCTGACTCTGCTCAACGAAAAGGCTTCGGCATGACCAACGGAACCGCGCGCCCGGGTATGGCGACTTTTTCCCTCGACGATGATGACGAGATCCCGGTTCCGACTGCGCAACAGCGCGCGGCGGCCAAGCAGGGAGGGGAGCGCCTTGGATTTAAATCCGAGCCCGCTGAAGCGGCTGCCAAGCGCGTGCCGCCGCCGGCCCGGGAAGCGATCTACACGGCAAACTTCCACATCCGTACGACACCTGAGGACCGTGAACGCTATGACGAATTCGCCTATCGCCATCGCATGAAGAAGGGCGAGGCGATGAAGCTGCTACTCGACCTTGCGGAAGAAGCCGAGGCGGTCCGCAGTAAGGCGACCAAGCGCGGCTAGCTGCCAACCCGGAACGGTCCAGCGTCAGACAAAGGAACGAGATAGCGGCGGCGCCTGTTCCTCTGATTGCGGATTATCCGGCGGACCGCACGGTTACGACGGAGACCTGTAACCAGTTACTGAAGACATGCTCGTGGTGTTGACCGGTTCATCCAGAGTGGGGCAGGGGAGTGACTTTCCTCCGAGAGTATCTCGTCGCTGTGCGCAACGTGGTCGCCTTCCTTGTGACGACAAAAGACCCGGTCACATGCTGGCGTCGATCAAGGATCACATCTGTACCGTATGGCCTGATGTCCGGATTTGGGTGAGGTGACCAGCACGGTGGCGTCCGCAGCGTCGGACACCAACATTGCAGGTTAGCGGCAACGAAAACTTTTGATACGTTCTGACAGGCGGGGCTACTGAGGAGATGCTCGGGTGCGTGGTGCCGGGAAGGACTGGGCACGCGCCAACGCTGGAATATGGGCCTGCGGCCGCTCAGCTTGTCGGGTCTGCCATCTGAATGATCTACAGTGAGTCAGACACCGCACGCGCCTCAAGATGAGCGCCTATGCTGCGGGCCGAGCTCGTTCAGGGGATCATGTTGGGCGTTGTCTGCATTGTCCGCAGCGCGGTACAGCGCCGCTGAGAAAGCCCGGAGACACGGGCAGGCGACAGCGGGCTGCACTTACTGTCGTCGCCTTGCAACCTGCTGAAGCTTCTTGCCGTCGCGCCGCGGATTGCAGGCTGGCTGTCTTACTTTCAGGCGTCCGTTGATCGAAGCGCCGGTGGGGAGGCGTATTCGCTGGCGCGCCCGCTGAACAGGATCGGAAGCGATCGGCATGACCTCGAAAAGCGGCCAGTATCGTTTAAGGGAATCGAGATTTTCTCGCCCGACTGCCCGCGCGCTTTTCCGAGATCATCAGCAATATTTTGCGGACCGATCGGCTACGCTGTCTCACACCATCGGCTATTGAGAGCCGCAGCGGCTATCGTCAGGCAGCGCGTGCGTTCGTCCTCGAAACGGACGCAGACACACGTCAGCTAGCAGAGGTATGGGGGCAGGGGGCCGCACTTCCCGGTGCTGACTTGGCCTCTGGATTTAAGCGAGAGATGCCAGATGTTTCGCGACGGCCGATCCACCGTGAACCGCGATAGCCGAAGCGATAGCCCTCGCATCCGCTTTGTCGATCGCCCCGACTTGGATACGTTCGAGCGCCGCCATCAGAACGGGACGACCGGCATCCTTGGCAGCAGTCTCGATCGCTTTAGCCCGTTCGTCGAGCGCTGTAAGTTCGGCTCGCAACGCTTCACGTCGTCTCTCGATTGAGGCTAGATCATCAGCCCTGGTGGCAGCTCGTGGCATGATTTGTTTCTCCATGGCGGCGATCCACCTCGATCAGAATTGACGGGTCAGTTCTCGATCAATCTGGGGTCACCGAAGCTTACAGAAATTTGCCTCCAACCGTTCGAGTGCCGACCGATCGAAGCAATTGCACCACATAGTCCAGTTCGATGTCGTCTTCTCCTCCGCGTTTGGAGTGATTCCACTCCAACGACAGTGTTGTTAAGTATTAGAGAGGGGTTAGTTCGAAGGGAGTTGGATTCGTAGGGATGGCAGGATATGCCACATGGCACCAATGTCGGACATTGGTTGATGTGGTTCCGCTGCTCGGGGCTTTAGGAATGAAAGTAAGCGTGCGGTTGAGTGACGGGCTGGTCGCGGAGATCGACCGCGCAGCCTCGGCACAGGGGCAGAGCCGCAGCGCATGGATGGCGCTGTCACTGACCCGTGCAGCCCTGATCCAGGAGAACGATCACCTGCCGACGCCAGCGCGCGGATGCGAAGGGGCTGCGGACGACCAGATACGAGTGACCGTCAGGCTGGACCGCAGTGAGATCGAGGCGATCGGCGTTGTCGGCGCTGATATGGGATTGAACAGGAACGAATGGATCAAGCGCGCGATACGGTGGCAGCTATGGGACAGTGCCGCTCGCCTTCGTCTTGCGCCGGCTACGGCTGCTGAGATCGGCAAGCTCCGCAAGCAAGTCCTGGCGATCGGACGCAACATCAATCAGGCGGTCCACGCCATGAACGCAGCCAATCAACCCGGTAGTTCACTTGCTATAGACCGTATCGCTGAGCCCTTCGTAGAGACATGCCAGGAGCTGAAGAGTCTGCTTTTCTCGACGCGCCGTTCGCTGTCGACGTACGTCGGTGGCGAGGTTGAGTATTGGACGGGCGCGCATCGTGATGTGCCCGCCGTCCGGGACGCCAGCGAATGAGGTTTCGGCTTTCCGCTGGTACGTTGGACTCTATGGCCGGGGTGTTTGCCCCGCCGAAAAAGCATCGCATGGGTTCCGGTGGCGGGAGCGGGAAGGGGCGAGCGCAGGCGGATCGATGCTCGGGATGGCGGTCGCATCCATGTTCCCGAACGCGGCATCGGGGTCAGCCGGGTCTGGAGCTCGCGCGCAGACGAAGCGCGCTTTCGGAGGTGGTTCCCATGCAGCCTTAAGTCGCCGTGCAGTGTCGACGATGGAGCGAACGGCGCGGCGCGTCCCGGAGGTGATGGTCCGCATCACCGGCCGACAGCATGGTGGGGGGCACGTCCTCGCAAACTTTTCCTACATAAGCCGCCTGGGTCATGGTGCCGAACAGGAACTGGAGCTGCAAACGAGCGAAGGCGACGTGATTCGCAGCGGCAAGGAGATGCAGACCCTCGCCCAGGATTGGCACGAATGGGAGATGGACGGTGACGCCCGAAGGAAGGGGGCAACCTCGATGTCAATGATCCTGTCGATGCCAGCGGGCACCGATCCGGAGAAGCTGAAGGAAGCGGCGCTTGATTTCGCCAAGGTCGAGATGGCCAACCGATCGTGGGTCGCATCACTTCATGTCGACCGTGACCACCCGCACGTTCATCTTACATTTGCGCGTCGCGATCATGATGGCCGACGCTTTCACCCAAACCGCGATGACCTCTTCCGCTACCGTCAGCGGTTCGCAGAAAAACTCCGCGATCGCGGCATCGAGGCCAACGCGACGCCTGCCATCGCGCGCAGCATCGACCCCAAGCATGAGCCGATCGCGGCGATGAAAGTGCGCGAGAAGGGGCAGCTCTCAACATTAGATCGAAACCGCTCGGCGCGCATTGCCAAGCTTCGTGACCTGGGCACTGCGGATCCTGTGGGTGCAGTCCTGTCCAAGCAGCAGGCATTGGTCAGAGCGGCTTATGAGCGATCAATAAAGGAGCTGTCCTCATCCCCATCACTGGCCGACCAGGTCATCGCGATAAGCCTCGAGCGATTCATAACGTCTTTGCCATCGCCAGAGCCAAACTCTGCCAGAGCCGCGAGGATGGTAACCGGTACCAAAGGCGAGGTTGAGCGAGAACCGGTGGCTGACCGCGGCGCGGGGAACGCCAGTGCGGACCCTGATCAGCTCGCGGCAGCGCTCGCGCGATCGGGGGCGATGCGCGAACAGCTCGATGCCAATCGGGGTGCGCCAGAGGTTCCCGGACGCTCGAAGATCGAAGAGACGGGTGAGCGGCCTTCAGGTATATCCGACCGCTTGCGTTCGCTGATGGAGGATGCCGAGAAGCAATCCGCTTGTCCGGTGCCCAACAAGGCTGACGAGATCCGCCGCCAGACGCAGGAACGCGATCGTGCACAACGCGACCGAGAGCGGACGCCCGATAAAGATGGGCCGCGTCGATGAGCACAGAAGCAAACGCGGCTGCGCTAGCGGCCGTCCTCGACGCGCTGACCCTCGTCCAGGGGCAGCTCGATACGATGGCAAGAGGCAATGCCCGCATTGAGGCAGCGCAAAACGACATTTTGGGTCGGCTCGATACGATTGATGCCAGCCAGGCTGGGGTGACGGATCTGGTTCCGGTGCTTGAAGCCATCCTGACGCGCTCGATCGAGGATCGGGACCTGACGGCGGCACAGTTTGCGACGATCGCGGGGATTGCCGCGTTTGCGCATGCTGCAGCGAACGGAAATCTCGCGTCGCTGCCCGTTGACGTTGCCGACGATCCAATGCTTGAGCGCTTTGCACTCACGCAGCCGGCCGACAGGATGGCGCAAGACCGCGTCATGGTGGACTGGCACGAGGCTGCGCGAAGCGCCAGGTCGGCCGAGCTCCAGGCTCTTTTGGCAAGACAGTATCAGCCATCTCCGACTGACACGCCCGAAACGCGCGTGCTGCGGTATAAGCTCGCTGCGATCACGCGCGCCGAGATCGAGGGGAGGGGGGCCATCCCGCCGACGCCGCCCGCCTCAACCGTCGCCAAGGACCGCTCAGGGCCCGCCCAGGATGCCTGGTCGGAGCATCTTGCCCGCTTATGGCGAGCGGGGGAGAGCATCGCGCTGTTCGCCGAGCCGGAACTTGCCGGCTCGCTCGACCTCTTCGCAAATGCCGAACGCGGCGGGGGAGGGGATGAGGATCGGCTGTCGGCCGACCTCGCGATCCTGCACCGCACCTTGGGCGATCGTCTCGCAAGTGGGGGGCGGCCTTCGATTGCTGACGCCCCTTTACGGGCCTCGCATGAGCCCGCCTCCGAAATTCAGCCGGACAGGCAACGCTAGCGTTTCATCATGCGGCGAGCGCGGGCAGCGATCATTCGGCAGGAAGGCCAAATTTATTGAACGGTGAACGTCATGACGCTGCGATCGTGGAGGTAGACCCAACGAGCATGGACGCGTCGCCATTGCATGAATTTTAAATGAAAAGTTGAACAAGCTGGATGTAAGGTCTATCTCTCTGGATGAGGGATAAGACGATGACTGCGCTGACAGAACTTACGAAGCACCTGCGCCCAGGGCAGGTTTACCGCCGGAAGGATCTGGCGCGATGGTCGACATCCGTCGATCGCCACCTCAAGCAGCTGCTTACCGAGGGGCGCCTCGAGAAGGTCGCTGGCGGACTCTACATGGCGCCGCGCAAGACTCGCTTCGGTAGCGCTCCAGCGAAGCCCGAAAAGCTGGTGAAGAGTTTCCTCGGCGACGATCGTTTCCTGATGGTCTCGCCAAGCGCCTTCAACGGCCTGGGTGTGGGTACGACCCAGCTTCACAACGAGCCCGTGGTCTACAACCGCAAGCGCCACGGTCGTTACAAGCTCGATGGGCGGACCTATGATTTCCGAATGCGCTCGACTGTACCCGCTCAGCTCTCGCAAGAGGTGCTTCTGGTCGATCTCCTCCACAATCTCAATCGGCTACCCGAGGATACAGCGGACGTTCTGCCGCGTGCGCTCAAGCGGGCGGAGGCAATGGATAAAAAGCGTCTTGCGCGCGCAGTCCGGGATTTCGGATCTGCGCGCGCGGAGCGCCTCCTGGCGTCGGTGCTCCACACCGTGCCCGCCTGAGCACGACGCGGCATGCTGCTTCACGAGAGTTCGGATTTCCGGGACCTGATCGACGTCACCGCCCGCGATCTGTCGATCGACCCTGGACTGGTGGAGAAGGATTATTGGATCATGCACGCCGGACAAGATCGAGGACTCGCTTGCCTTGCTGTCCGAGGATCCCATTGTAGGCGAAGACCCGCGCCTCTCAGAGTTAAGGGGCCGTCGTCAACGCTGAACCCGTACTCGGCTCAGCGCCACCGTCGGCGGTAGATGCGGGGCGCAAATTTGAATGTTGGATCGCCTTCCGACCGCTTCCCCATGACCTGCCAAAGATTGTGCTGCAGGCCCGCATCGACGGCCATGCGCATTGCCGAACGGAAGCCACTTTCGTTCTGAATGACGATACGGCGGCGTGGTGCCTGCTGCCGCTTGAAATCGGACTTAAGGAAGTCGAAGAAATATTGAGATACCTTTTCGATATCTCCTTGATCGTCTCACCTGCGATGTTCAAGGAACCCACCCGACGCACTGAAAACCAATCACTGAAGCTCGCGCTTCACCTCCCATGAACAAATTCTCAGCGGGTTCACAACGGTCCTGACTCGTCGCAAGTCATCGCCTGTTGCTGACAAACGCGTCAACCACGTTTCCGAAAATTCCGCGCGTTCATCTTGATTAGCTCGAGGTCAAGCGAGATATAGCCGACTTAGATAGTTCTATACGAATCGCCTAGAACTATCTAAACAGCTTAGAATGGATCCACGCCGTAACCCCTTCTCGCCTGGCGCGGGTAGCCGACCGCCCGAACTTGCAGGCCGAGAGGAAGTCCTCGAGACCGTTGCCGTCGCGCTCGACCGCATCCGCAACGGACGTCATGCGCAAAGCATGATCCTGCTCGGCCTGCGGGGGGTTGGCAAGACGGTGCTCCTCAACGCGATGCGTCGGGCAGCGGAAGGCGAGGGCATCTTGAGCGTGCCGATCGAGGCACCAGAGGGTCAGTCGCTGCCCGCCATGCTGGTCCCGGCACTCCGCACCGCAATGCTGAAGCTCGATCGGGGACAGGCGGCGATGACGCTCGCCAAGCGGGGTCTGGGAGCACTCGCTCGGTTCGTGAAGGCATTCAAGCTGAGCTACGGTGAGCTGGAGGCTTCGCTTGATCTTGGCGAAATAGGGGTCGCCGACAACGGCGATCTCGAAGCCGAT
Organism: Sphingomonas paeninsulae; assembly: GCF_003660165.1. Classification (NCBI taxonomy): domain Bacteria; kingdom Pseudomonadati; phylum Pseudomonadota; class Alphaproteobacteria; order Sphingomonadales; family Sphingomonadaceae; genus Sphingomonas; species Sphingomonas paeninsulae. Next base: position 159,882 of record NZ_CP032827.1, on the reverse strand, counting down.
CTGATCGACTTGATCGACTTGGCCGGGGCGGCGGCAGGGGAACGCAAAACGGCTCTCGTGCTGTTCATCGACGAACTGCAATATGTGGCTGAACGCGAACTGGCGGCATTGATTACGGCGCTTCACCGCGCTCGCCAAAATGATCGCCCTATCACGCTGGTCGCTGCCGGCCTCCCCCAGCTGGCCGGGCAAATGGGCAAGGCAAAGTCTTATGCCGAGCGGTTGTTTTTGTTCACCAGCATCGGTCCGCTTGGGGACGACGCTGCCGCTTCCGCCATCGTCCATCCGATCGAGGCGGAGGAATGTGCCATCGAGCCGGACGCGGTCGCGAAGATCCTCGCCGTCACCGAGGGCTATCCCTATTTCCTGCAAGAATGGGGCAAGCAATGCTGGGATGCAGCGGACGCCTGCCCGATCACGGCAGCAGACGTTGACCTCGCGCACCCGACCGCGATCGCCGCGCTCGACGACAGTTTCTTCCGGGTCCGTTTCGACCGGCTTACGCCGTCGGAGAAGCGCTACCTGCGCGGTATGGCCGACCTGGGCGAGGGGCCTTTCGCGTCAACCGCGATCGCCGATCATATTGGCCGCAAGCCTTCCAGCTTCGGACCCGTGCGCGCGTCGCTGATTGCCAAGGGCATGATCTACACGCCGGGCTACGGGGAGACGGCGTTCACCGTGCCTATGTTCGGCGCGTTCATGCGCAGAGCAATGCCGGTCGCGGATGGTGCGGCGGCGCAGGGAGAATAAATGCGCGAAGCCGGGTTCAGGGTGTGGTTGGGCAAGCGTCTCTGGAAAGGGGAACCTCTCACCAAAAAGGCTACTGCAAACCGGGTTCGGCGAAGCCAGCGGGCAGAACGCGGACTGCAGGGCCCGGGTTTTCCATATGAGACCCTCGATCAGCTGTTTGATGACGGGAAGTGGGACATACCTGCCTTCCAAGCGACCCGCTCCGGACGGCGGCTTCGAGTAGTAGCGGTCGTTCCGAGTCGACGCGAACGCGTCTGCCTATGCGCAAGTTTGGTGACAAGCGACCGTTGGCCTGACCACGGCGGCGAGTTACTCGTTTTCAGGGCTGGCCGCTGATCGCTCGCTTGAGTGTTCATCGGTGGAGGCATCTGGGGCGGACTGATCGGCACCCGGATCGCCAAGCGCCTCGGAACAGGGCACACGCTCAGCGCTGTCTATGCGGTGCTCATCTTCGTCATTGCGCTCGATTGGGAGAGATCGCGATCTTCCGCACCACATTTCACGACTCAATCCGTCCGGCACCGTTTGACAAGAAGTGACCGATACGTCATCAGCGCATCGAGGCGATGGATTTCCGCCTGGCTTTGGCCGAACCGCCCTCGGGCTGATGATTCCTACCTGCTGCGTTTTCGCAACAAGGGGGAATTGTGCGCGCTACTTTTGTTAATCTCGTCCAGTCGCTGAATCTCGCGTCCCATGCGATGGCGCGGCGGGATCACGCCGTGTCCGTGGTCCGCTGGACCTTGTTGCTCGTGCCAATGGCGATCGCCGTGGGGACGCTGTGCGCCGCTTTCCTCTGGAGCCTCGATGCAGCGACCCGCGCGCGCTTTGAGCATCCATGGCTTCTTTTCCTCCTGCCTGTCGGCGGAGCTGGTGTCGGCTGGCTGTATCACCGGCTCGGGCGGTCGGTGGAGGGTGGCAATAATCTCATCGTCGAGCAGATCCATGAGCCCGGCGGTGGTGTGCCCCTGCGCATGGCGCCGCTGGTGTTCCTTGGCACCATCGTCACCCATCTCCTTGGCGGTTCGGCAGGGCGCGAGGGCACCGCAGTACAATTGGGCGGCAGCCTGGCCAGTGCGGTCGCCGGGTGGTTCCGGCTCGATCCACCGAGCGTGCGGATCATCCTCATGGCCGGTGTCGCCGCCGGCTTCGGCGCCGTGTTCGGAACGCCGCTCGCCGGGGCCTTGTTCGCGCTTGAAGTGCTGGCGGTGGGCCGGGTTGAATATTCGGCCCTTGTCCCGTGTCTCGTCGCGGGGTTGGTCGGTGATTGGACATGCCAGGCATGGGGCATCCATCACGCCGCCTATGCGGTCGCGCGCTTCGCTCCCGCAGGGCAGGGCCTGCTGTTCGAGCCTGGACTGCTGCTCAAGGCGGCGCTTGCTGGGGTCGCGTTCGGCCTTGCCAGCCTGGTGTTCGCAGAGGCCAATCATGTGCTGGGCGGCTGGCTCAAGAAGATCATTCCCTATGGCCCGGCACGCCCTGCGATCGGCGGTCTCGCCGTCATCGGGCTCGTCTATCTGCTGGGAACCCGCGCCTATCTGGGGCTCGGCGTCTGGAGCCTGATCCCCGGGGATCCGACGATTGCGGGCTTCTTCCAGCACGGCGCCGACAGCTGGAGCTGGGCGATCAAGATGCTGTTCACCGTCGTCACGCTCAGCGCCGGCTTCAAAGGGGGCGAGGTGACGCCGCTGTTCTTCATCGGCGCGGCGTTAGGGCACGCGCTAGCTGCACCGCTGGGCGTACCCGTTGACCTGTTCGCGGCCTTAGGCTTCGTCGCCGTGTTCGCTGGCGCTGCCAACACGCCGCTTGCCTGCACCATCATGGGCATCGAACTGTTCGGCGCGGGCGCTGCGGTGCCGATCGCGGTTGCCTGCTTCGTCGCCTATGCATGCTCCGGCCACAACGGCATCTATCTCTCGCAGCGCGTCGCCGTTCCCAAGCGGTCTCGGTCAATCCTGCCCCCGGACCTGACGCTCCGCGATGCCCGCGCGCTGCGCCCATCGGCAGACCTCTCGATCATCTTCGCCCCTCGACATCTAAAAGGCAGCACCATGACCCAGACCCACCATGTGACATCACGCGAGATCGGCATGATCCGCATCTATCTGAAGCCCGCCGACAAGGCGCCGCGCGCGCTGTCGAAGTCACGCTGGGGCGCCAAGCCGCTCTATCGGGCTTTGGTCACCCAGGCCAAGGCTGACGGAATCATGAATGCCGTCGCGCATCACACCCATTACGGCTTCAGCAATCATGGCCCGGTGCGGGAGAACGGGGCCGAGATCTCCGATCCTCACCTCACGATGTGCGTCGAACTCATCGGCTCGAAGGACCAACTCGAGCTGTTCTGCCGTGCGCAAGGAGCGCTGCTGGCTGACAAGGTAATCGTCTACAAACATCTCGAGCATTGGCATGTTGGCCCCGGCGAGCTGGCCCATGAGGATGCCAGTCCCGACCAGCTTGCGGCCGAGGCCGACTAGGCGAGCGACACCAGACCCGAACAACCAATCGAACGAGGCCGTGATATGATGAAGTTGCTGATACCCCTTGTCGCGCTTGTGGCCGCGCCCGTTGCGGCGAAGCCCCCGGCACCTCGGCTCATCGTCGCGATTTCGGTTGATCAGTTTTCGGCTGATCTCTTTGCGGAATATCGCCAGCATTACACTGGCGGGTTGAAGCGGCTCTCGAACGCGATCGTCTTTCCATCCAGCTACCAGAGCCATGCCGCGACAGAAACCTGCCCTGGCCACTCGACGATCCTGACGGGGTCGCATCCGGCGCGCACCGGGATCATCGCGAACACCTGGTTCGACGAAGGCGTCACCCGGACCGGCAAGGCGCCGCATGCAGTGTATTGCGCCGAAGACGAGCGAGCGCCGGGATCCAGCGTATCGGACTATGTGGTCTCGCCTGAGCATCTGAAGGTTCCCACCCTGGGCGACCGCATGAAACGGGCCGACCCGCGCTCGCGCGTCGTCTCCGTGGCAGGCAAGGATCGGGCCGCCGTCATGATGGGCGGCCATATGACCGACGCGATCTGGTATCTCGACCCGAAGAAGGGCCGCTCATACGTCACACTGCAGGGTCGCGATCAGACCCCGCCTTCAGTCGTTCAGACGGTCAACGCGCGTGTGGCCGCGATAATCGATCGTCCGCCCGCCACCACACTGCCTGCGAAATGTCGCGCGCAATCCATTGCGATACCTACGCTGCCCGATGGGCCGGTCGTAGGCCAGTTGAAGCCGCACGACGCTGGCGACGTGAAGGCGTTTCGAACCTCTCCGGATTTCGATCGGGCGACGGCCGATATCGCGATCGGCTTCATCGGGTCGATGAAGCTGGGTCATGGCCCAGCGCCCGACATTCTGGCCATCGGACTCTCGGCGAACGACTATGTCGGCCATGCGTTTGGGACCGAGGGTGCCGAGATGTGCGCGCAGCAGGTCGAGCTCGATCAGACGGTCGGCCGGATCCTCGCCGCGCTGGACGCAAACGGTGCGCCTTATGCCGTCGTCCTGACAGCCGACCATGGCGGCTACGATATTCCCGAACGACATCAGGAGCGCGGCTTTGCCGATGCTGCCCGCGTCGATCCGGCGCTCGATCCCCGCCAACTGGCGATGAGCCTTGTTACCGATTTCAAGGTGGACGTTCCGCCGGAGGAGCTTTTGCTTGCCGATGGTGCGCAAGGCGACTGGTATCTATCGCATAAAGTGCCTGACGAACTCCGCCCACAGATGCTGTCGGCGCTGGAAGCCAGGCTCAGTGCCTTCCCGCAGGTCGCTGCGGTTCTGACGGCCGACGATTTACGCCGCATGGCGCCGCCGCGTCCGCCTGTCGACGATTGGTCCCTCGTCGAGAAAGCGCGCGCCTCATTCGATCCCTCGCGATCTGGCGATCTCATCGTGCTGCTGAAACCGCGCGTCATTTCGATCGCGAAACCCGCGCCGCTCTACACCGCAACGCACGGCTCGCCCTGGAACTATGATCGCCGCGTACCGATGCTGTTCTGGTATTCCGGCGCCACGGCGCATGAAGAACCGCTTTCGGTCGAGACGGTCGACATTCTTCCCACGCTGGCCGCGCTGATCGACCTGCCGGTGCCGCAGGATGAGATCGATGGCCGATGCATCGATCTGGACCCCACTGCCGCCTCCACCTGCTCATGAGCCTTGGAGACGAGCCTATCATGTCTGCCACATCCCACTCCTGGCTGGTCTGGGCCGGACTTTCCGCCTTGTTCGCGGCTCTGACGGCGATCTTCGCCAAGGTCGGCGTCGAGGACATCGATTCCGACCTGGCCACGCTCTTTCGCACGCTCGTCGTGATCATCGTCCTGTCTCTTCTTCTCTTGGGTACAGGAAAGCTGGTGCTTCCCGCATCGGTAAACGGGCGGACCTGGCTTTTCCTGATCCTGTCAGGCTTGGGCACGGGAGCCTCCTGGCTCTGCTATTTCCGGGCTCTGAAGCTGGGCGAAGCCGCTCGCGTGGCTCCAGTCGACAAGCTCAGTGTCGTCCTGATCGCTCTGTTCGGCGTGACGTTCCTGGGCGAGCGCCTCTCCGTCGGAGGGTGGGCGGGAATTCTGCTCATCGCCGCCGGTGCGGCACTCGTCGCCGTAAGTTGAACCGCAATGCCAACGTCACGGAGCACGCGATGCGACCCTTCTTGATCCTCCCAATCGGGGAACAGCCCACATGACGGCACTTTGGATCGCCGCGGGCGGCGCGCTGGGAACCCTGGTCCGCTATTGGATCAATCTGCTGGTGACCGCGCGCGTCGGCGAGGCGATGCCGTGGGGCACGATCGGCATCAACATCAGCGGGTCCTTCATCATCGGTTTTGTCGCCGCGCTGACGGAGGAGGGAGGGAGGTTCATGCTGTCGCCAGAGCTCCGGTTGTTTCTGATCGTCGGTTTCTGCGGCGGCTACACGACCTTTTCCTCCTTCAGCCTGCAGACCCTCGCGCTGTTGCAATCCGGAGAGCCGGGCCGGGCCGCCGCCAACGTTATCGGATCCGTCGTCCTGTGCCTCGCAGCCGTCTGGCTCGGCTATTCGGCGCCGACCCTCTTCTCGCAAAGGAACTGACATGAAAGTGCTCGCCATCCTCTTAGGTGCGGAGAGCGCACCCGCTTGCCTCGATGCCGCCATGCTCGCGGCGACTGCTTTGCCGGATCCGACCGTCGAAGCCCTTCATGTCGTCGTCGACCCCGAGAAAATCGTGACGTCGAGCGAAGAGGTGCAGTTTCAGCGTCTGCGCGAGCAGCGGGAGGGCACGGCCGAGCAGCGCGCAGAGGCAACCCGCACGGCGTTCGTGACCTGGATCAACGGCGCCGACGATGCGGCTCCCAAAGTGCAGTGGCGGGCCGTCACCGGAACCGAAGAGCAAACCGTTTGCGCGGAGGCCGACGAGGCCGACGTCCTCGTTCTCGTCCTCGCCCCCGAACATAATATGGATAGCGGTGACGCCCTGCATGCTGCTGTGTTTCGCAGTCAGAAGCCGGTGCTGGTCGTGCCGCATGATTGGCGCGCCGGCTCTCGCCGATCTTTCGCGCACATCGCGGTTGGGATGAGCGACAGCGCTGCAACTCAGCATGCGATAGAGAGCGCCGGCCCTTGGTTGCGGGCAGCGGAGCGCGTCACGGCGATCAGGATCGGTGAACAAGACGATGCCGCGCTCGGGATGACAAGACTGCTATCGGAGTTGGGGACGACGCCCGAGCTTCACATTGTCGCGGCACAAGGTTCGGATCTCGGAGCGCAGATCGTCGCCGAGGCCAAATCTGCTGGCGCCGACCTGCTCGTGGCTGGCGCGTACAGACATGCGCAGATGATCGAATGGCTGATGGGCGGCACGACACGGCACCTGCTTGCTGCAGCCGATATTCCACTCCTGATGATGCACTGAAGCAGAAGACGACGAGCAGCATTGAAGGCGCTTCGGCGCAGATCGGCGGAAGCCGATCGACCGCCGTATCGAACTCGTACGGCGGCTTGTGTCCAGAGCGGCCGTTCGCAACCCGTCGCTCAAACGACTTAGTTTGGTCGCGAACTGCCAAAACCGGACGGCCTGCACCTTCGACGCCGATCCACAGGCCTCACCCTGGCCACGCTCGGGCTGTGTCACCAGTGTCACTTTACCCGGCCGGGTAAAGTGACACTGGTGATTTTTGTTGAGCCGGATGATTTAGGGGGATTCACAGTGGAATCGCATGTGCTAGATTCCTGCTATGTTCCACCAAGCCGATCTCTTCGAGCATATCAAACACGCTGCGCTGCCTGTGGCGCCGCCGACCGTCGCGCTGCCAGATCTGGTCGAGCGAGTGTCGCAGGTATCGAAGCGTCCCAGATACGTGTTGCTCATCCTCAACCTGATCGCGAAGGCCGCAGGAGAGAATGGCAGTCTAGGACCTTATGTCCGAAACGAAACGGACCAGGTTCCGGTACGGGACTGGTTGTGTCGGGCACTGGCGCCTCTGGCCAACCGCGACTGTCGTCGTACCGCCATGATTGCAGCGGTCCGGTCACAGCTGTTGGCAAAAGCTGATGCGTCGGAAGATGCGGGCGATCTGGCTCAGCAGCAGAATGACGAGGTCGAGGCGCGCATCCTACGATCCGGCCGAACGAATGTCAGCCGAGCGGTATCAGACCTTGTACGCGCTGGATTGCTTCATCGCCATTATCAGGGATATCGCGTCGACCATCCCAATCGGGGGGCGCAGCGCGAGGCGGTCTATACGATCGCGCCGGATGTGCGGCTCGCGCTGGCGAGTGGCTACTGAAACGGTGGCATATTTGCTACGCAGTAAATATCGCGTTTTCAGGGAATGTCGATGATTGTGACGCGCGCCTTCCGTGCGTCTGTGGTTACCACAAGAGTCTATCCTGGTGTTCAGGAGACCATCTTCTCCTTCACAATGATGAGATTATTAAACAGCACGGCCATGCGCTGGCTGGGCGGATTTGCTTTGGCCGCTTCGATTGCCGCTTTGTTCAATCGGCCCTCTACCGCTGCCCCGGCGCCCGCCGGCGGAGAGGTCCGGTGGGTTGCCCCGGGGGCAGCAACGACCGGGGACCCGGACGCGTCATTCTCAGCTTCAGCTGCGGCGATCACACGAAGGCTGTTATGTGCGACGGCCGGGTCAACACGGATCGGGGGCATCTCCGGTGCCGGTATTTTCGTCCGCTCTGCCAGCTGCTTTTCGGCATAATATCGAATCTTCTTGCCATAGGAGGCGTACATACCGCGCCGGAACACGATCAGGTCGTCTTCCGGAAGCATCTCGACCTCCTGGGGCAAGAGCAATGCCCGGCGCTGATCCGACTCCGAGGTTGAGCCTCCCGGGCCACCCCATGTCCCCATTGAGCGCGAACGCGCTTTGAACGTGTAAGTCCCAAGCTGTTCAGAGACCTTCTTGGCATCCGGCAGGCCCGCAGGGCGCAAGACAAGCCGCACGGCACAGTTTCGTTCGATGTCGGCCGCGACTTTGTCGCCATAAACGCCCTGAATCTGCTCCATCGACTGAAAGGCGGGCAGTAAGCGCAGACCGTAGCCGGCGACGTAGCTGAAGGCCTGCGCCAAGACCGAGCATTTGCCAAGGCTGGCGAACTCGTCAAGCGCCACCAGTACCTTGATCTGGTGTCGATTGCCTTTTGGGAGTTCGCGCACGTTCCTGTCGACCAACTGCTGGAAAAGGAGGCCGTAAATTGGCGCGACCCGATCCAGATCGTCGGGAGAGACACCGAGGTAGAGCGAGATTCGCTTGTCGCGAAAATCACTGAGATCGAAATCGCTCTCCGAGGTTGCAGCGTCGACATAAGGGTTGAGCCATGCGTTGATCTTGGCCGTGACCGACTGCCGGATTGAGGTGAATGTGTTCGCTGACGCCGACGTGAAGTCCTTCAGGGCCGAGATGCACCCGCCAGACAGCGGTTTGCCCACCTGCTCGCGGCTGCGGATAATTTTCGGGAAACGTTTCGCGGCATCACCGGCAGCAAATTGCCGGTAAATCTCGCCGATGGTGAAAGGCAGCGCGTCCTCGCCGTCGTCGACGGTCGCAGCGACATAGGCGGCGACCCCGAGAAATGCCGTGCGCGCGCTTTCTGCCCAGAAGCTTTCCCCCGTGAGGGGGTCGGGAAACAACATGACCCCGATCTTCTGCAACTCGTTGATGACCTCGACCGGGTCTCGCCGGTTGATGTAGCTCAGCGGGTTCCAGCGGACCGTCCGCCCTTTTGGATCGAGGGGATTGAACAGCAAGACCTGCTGTTTGAGCACCTTCAGGCGATAGCCTGCGGTATTATCGTAATTCTCCTGCTTGATGTCGAGCACGACCAGCGAGCCGTGCCAGTCAAGGAGGTTGGGAATGATGACGCCCACACCTTTGCCAGCGCGTGTCGGAGCCTCGAGGAGGACATGTTCGGGACCGCCAAATCGCATGACCTTGCCGCCGAACTTGCCCAGGACGATCCCGGCTGGCGCAAGCATCAAGCCCTTGCGGACCTCTCCGACGCGCGCCCAGCGTGCCTCGCCGTGCAGCTTCTGGCGCGTAAACAGCGTCGAGACGACGACGATCATTGTCAGCACCAGACCAATTACGAAGCCGATGAAGAACGGGAGGTAGACGATCGGATAGGCCTTCAGCGCCCACAGGGCAGCGGGCACTTTCCGCCATGGCGTTTGGGTGCTGAGCAGATGCGCGCTCCACAAAACAGCAATCGCACCAATCGCGGCGCTGGCCACCAGGCCCATCATTGTCAGAAAGGCGATCGCACCTGGCTGCGATCCCTCGTCGCTCCGCACCCACTTGCCGCTCACGCTTGCGTCCTCCTCAGTCGCGGGGCTTGCCCGCAGGACCGAACCAAACTTCCGTCATGCGATACCGCGCCGGCCGCCGATCCACCGGGGGAGCCGGTGCATCTGCACGACGATATCAACCAACGAGCGCAGCATCGCCCGGATATCGTGCCGATCGAGATCGTTGCCGCCATCCGACTCTTTCACGAGCAGGGTAAGCTGTTCCAGCGCACCCTCGGCGGTGTTGGCGTGGACCGTCGTAATCGAGCCGGGGTGGCCGCTATTGACGTTGCGCAGGTAGAAAAAAGCGGTGCCGTCGCGCAGCTCCTGGAGGAGAACGCGGTCGGGCCGCATCCGCAGCGCCGATTCCAGCAACTCCTTTGCGCCCGCCTTCTGGAGGCTTTTGCCATCCTTCGCATACATCATGTGGACGTGATTGCGCTGCGGCACGACGAGTTCGCGCGTGTCCTCGATCGTCAGGATCCGCTCATCCTCCGGAATCAGCTTGATAAGGCCCTTGGAGAAGCTCGTTTTGCCAGAGCCCGTCGCGCCTGAAATGAGAATATTCTTTCTCGCCTCGACCGCGAGGCGGAAAAAAGCCTTCCATTCGCCGGCCTGACGATAGTCCTGCAATCTGGAGTCGACCTCCTCGTGCAGGCCGTGAGCGCGCACTTCACTAAACAAGCCGGCGCGCTCGAAATCATCGATGTTCATCGACACGCCCGACGCCTTGCGGATCGTGATCGAGACAAAGCCCTGTTCAACAGCGGGAGGCACCACCACCTGAGCACGTTCTCCCCCGGGGAGGACCGAGGATACGACCGGATACTCGGCGTTGATATCTTGCTTGGTCAGCCCGGCGATCAACTTGGCAAGCGTCATCAGGGCCGCGTTGTCCAACGCGGGCTCCTCATGCCATTCCCACCCGTTCCGGGTTTCGAGCCCGACCCATCCGGGTTGATTGATGACCAACTCGGTAACGTCGTCGCGCTTGAGGTGTCGCCCGATCGGCGCCGCATTGTGTTCGTAGATCAGCGAGGAGCCGTTAGAGGCCATCGGTCAGCGCCTCAACTGAACATCATAAACCGAGCGGAAATCGAAATCCTTGGCGACAAAGATCGCAGCGGTGTCGCCCTGGTTCTTTTTCAGGATTGGCTTGATCTGCAGGGTTTGCTGCAAAACCGTCTGTCCCGTCGTGCTGGGGACCTCCGTCGTGTTGGTGCCATTGCCGGCCACGGCCCGACTGGCGATATTCGACGCATCTTCGAGCACCGAAATCACGAGTCCGACGCCGAAACGTGCCCAGAACTGCGTATCGACCCCACCCGGCAGTCCCGCTCGGCCAAGACTATCGGCCGAAGGCGACCCGAGATCGATCGCGATTCCACGAGGCGTCAAGGCGCGGGTCCACAACACGAATAAACGCGCTTGCCCCTGCGTGATGCCGCCGGAATACTGGCCAAGTACTTTTGTGCCCTTGTCGAGCAGGACGATGCGGCCGTTTTCGGAATAGACATCGTGATTGATGACGCAGGAGACGAAGCCCGCCTGCGTCGAATTGATCGCCGTCTGCAGTGTGCAGGGAATGACGGTACCGGCGCTGAGCAGCAGATTGCGATCGGCGACCATCGTCGCCCGCACCGTCTGGATGGCCGAATGGCTGAGCTGGTCGCTGAAATCGGTCGAGCCCTTGGCGGGAGCAGCGGTCTCCTCATTTGGACCACCGAAACCGCTGGCACCCAAGTTTCGAGACGCCGTTGACTGCGTCCCGGTCTGCCCCGCGTCGCTTGGCGGTCCCTGCGTTTGCCCCGATCCGTCCGATGCTACCATGGATTGGCCCGCCGCGCCGCCGCCGGTGTTGCCGAAGGCCATGATCGGAGAACGCCGCGCAGCATCGGCCATCGCGCGCGTCTGCTCGGCACGCCGCTGTTGCGGCGACTGCTGTCCGTTAGCCGAGGTCATCGTGCCGGCCGATGCCGGTACGGGGTTTCCATTCACGTCGACGACCGGCTGCCCCGTCTTCGGGGCTATCGGCCGACCGAAGATGTCGGTCGGGGAGGCGCCGGGTTGTCCGAGCTGGTTGGCAAGTTGGGCGCGCTGAGCTTCAGGGGAGCCCATCACATCGTTGACAGACCGGTCGCTGGCCTTGGCAGGCTCGGCGGCGGTCGTCGTGCTGGCGGCATGATGAAAGGCCCCGTAGCCGATCGCAATGCCGCCCATGGCCCCGATCAGGCCGATACCGGCGCCAACGAAGGCGATGTTGCCCCAACCGCCACTGCGCGCGATGGGACTGTCCGATTGGTTCGAAGGAACGACGTCGGGGCCGACTTCGCCGCCCCGGTCAATGATGTGATCGCCCATTTTACTGCCCCTTCACCTTGCGTTCGACGACATTGGACACCGTGCCGGTGCGATCACCGCGATCGTTGCGCAGCGGCGCTTCATTGTAGACGCACAGCACCACCGACCCGCGACGGAGCCGGAGCTGCCGATAAACGGCGTGGATCACGACGAAATCCTCGCGGACGTCGTACGGCACGATCGTCTCGGTCCCGTCGATATCGACCGCGAAGATCGAGGGAATATCGGCATGGCCGGGATAGCGCAGTACCGTGAACTCGCCGTTGTCGGAGATCTCGGTTGGCTGCAGCGAGGCGTCGCCCTGCACGGTATACTTCATGTTGCGGGTGCCTTCGATCACCGCATGGTCGAGCGCCGACGTCGTGATGTTGGTTTCGATCACCTTGGCTGTCTGCATCCGGGCAAGCTGCCCCTGCAACGCGGCCAACGCGTGCTCTTCGTGTGGATAGCGGAAGCGGATGCCGTACATCGTCTGCGCGGTGCCGAGGCTGAGATTGAAGTGGTAGGTGCGCGGCGAGCCGCTCGCATTGGTGACGACGATCAGGTTGGTGGCGCCAGCGCGCTCTCGCGGCTTCAGGAAGACGATGTTGCCGACCGGGGCGATCTGCCACGAGACGGTATCACCCAGTGCAGCCTGAGTAATCGTCTCGCCGGGACCGAACTGGATTTCGATTGCGTGGCGAAAGCTGCCGACGATCGTCACGACCTGGTCGGGATCGTAGCTGATGTTGCGCACGTGCGGATCTTTTGACCCCGGACGCGGGGTCTCCGACGCAAACGCTTGATGAGGCACCAGCGCGACGGCCGATGCTCCGAGAACCGAAAAGGCTATCAGCCGGTGCCAGACGTCACCGAGACCACGCCAGAAACGGCTTTTCGAGCCGCATGCTGTTACCACGAGTTCGGTCGCCGCGGGCGATAGACGGGCGTCGAGCTTTCTGCGCAGTGCTGGGAGAAAGGGGACGACAACACCATCGCCAAATTTCGAGATGTTCGGCTGTTCGGTCATGTCACGCCTCCGGATCGGAACGATAGTTCACGACCTGGAAGCCGAGCGGATTGATGTTCCGATCCTTTTCATGCTCCGGTGCCGTCGTGTATTTGAACGTCAGAATCGCGTTCCAGTTTTGCGCTACCGGCGCGTTCTGGCCGAAGGTGATGATCTTCGTGTACCGAACCTGCGCTACCGTTGGACTGAGAAAGCTGATCGTTCGGATGGCGATCGAGACGTAGCCCTTTTCACCGTAGATATTCGAAGGGGCGTTCCTGTTGCTCGACTGGACGCTGCCAAGATACCGCCCGCTTTCGGGCTGATCGCTCATGAGGATCACCGTATAGGCGTTCTCACGGGCCGCATCGTTGAGCCAGCCTTCACGCAGCCGCACGTACTGCGATATAAAATAGCGGTTGACCGCATCGTCGTAGGTCCGCGGCTGAGGACCCTTGAGCGCTGTTATAATCTGCGTCTCGCCCGAGGACTTGTCTACCCGGATGACATAGGGCTGCACAGTCTTCAGCGGCGTCAGCATTGCTACCGCACCGACCGACATCACCGCCAGCGCGCATGCGCCGGATGCGACACCCCAAGCAAGCCGTTTGGACTGGATCGCGGCCCGCATCCGGTCATACTCCCACGTCCTCGCGGTCCCGAAGTATTTCTCTTTGTCTTGGGCCTTCACGACAGCCATGGCGTCGATCCCTTTCAACAGGAGTGGTCAGGCAGCGTGGTACTGCGCTGGGACGTGCGCGGCGCTGCCGCGTGTGTGTCAATCGGCCCTTGTCCAGGCAGAGCCGGCAAACCGCCCGTGTCTGGCGTTAGTGACGGCGCAAGGTCGGGGGGCGGTGCCGGAAGCGGCCCCGGGCCAGGCCCCGGGCCAGGCACCGGTCCTGGCGCCTCCATCGACTGCCCACGCATCTGCGATGCAGGCAACGGGACCGGGAGGGTCGGAAGGATCGACCCGTACAGGTTCGCCGGACGCCGGTGCTTCCCGTCGCAAACTGCGGGCGGCTTGATGTGCGCGCCGGTGCATCCGCCAAGTGCGAGCGCCCCTAATGCGGCGAAAGTCAGCCTTTTCATACGGTCTCCGTTGCTATGGTGCCCGCGCTGGCGGTTCCCGGGTTCATTGTTCGAAGGTCAGCCATTTTGCCTGGCTCATGCGGCCCGGTTGACCGCGTTGCTGGGCGTCGCACCTCCAGCTTGACGCCCGGCAGCCTGGGTGGCGCGCCGGAACATGAGGCGGTTCGCCATCATGTTCATGCCGGTTTGCATGAAGCCGTGCCCACCCGACGACGCACCGCCAGCGATGCCGGCGGCGATCGATGGCGATTGGAAAAAAAAGATACTGCCGACGATATAGATCGCGCAGCACGAGATGGTCGCGACGATCATCACGCCAGCGCTCAACGTGAGGTAGGTGTTCTCGACCGTAACAAAGGCTGTGCCATCGCCGATCGAGCCGAGGATGCCATCCATAGCCGCCTCCTGAAGACCAGTGATGAACTTCGTCATGATCGCCATAATGACCATCAGCAGGATGTAATTGGCCGTCTGTTTCAGCCATCCATCGAACAGCCAACGCGAAGAATTGAACAACAACGTCGCCAGCGCCAGCGGCGCTAGAGCCACGCAGATTGAAACCGCCAGCTTGGCAAAGATGACGATACAAAACCCGATGGATGCCGACAGGAATGCAAAGACGTACAGGATCGCTATGCACGCATAGGTGATGATCGAGCACGTCAACTGGATCAGGGGCGTTCGAAAGTCGGTGAGCCCCCGAGATGACTGCGCCTGAACTTTCGTGTTGGCATCCACCATCCGCTGAGCGAGCTTGCCAGTGTCGGAAACATACGTGTCGAACGTGGTGCCTGGGTTTGTGACCGGCGTACCGGATCCGGCGGCGATGATCTCGCTCGGGAGGTTGGTGGCGATGTTCACCACGAACGCCGAGTATCCGACGGCGCTGGCGGCAGCCAGTGCGAACCCTACTTTACCAGCTTGAAACACCAGCTCGCGAAGCGGCGCCTGGATAGCGCCACGCAGAACCGCGAAACCCAGCAACACGAAGTAGATGGTCGCGGCCAAGGCCAGCGGCGCAGCGACGAACGCCACCAGGCCCGCGCCGAAGCTTGCAACGGCGCCTGCGATCGCGGTTTCCACATACCCGTACATGGTTGTGAAAAGCGTCATGATATCGGGAGACGACACCATCAGGCAGGCCCTACCATTTGACTGGACTGCTTTTCGGAGTGAAGCCGAAGGTCATTTCCGCAGCGTGCTGGCTTTGAAGAAATCGGACTCCTTCTTGCCACTCTCGATTTGCGCAACGGAGGTTGTGGCGTCTTGCGTCGACGAGCACATCTCGGTCTTCTCCGTTGCCCCGAGTTGGCTATAGTCCCCGGTGTCACACTTGGTCTGCCAGACAGCGAGAAGTTGTCGATTGCCGATAAGGTCCTGCGACGTAGGGACCGAGACCTTCTGTTGACACGCACAGGTCGCCAACAGGACAGACATCGCAAACAGTGTACGCATGGTCAGTTCCTAATCGTGTTGGCTTTGAAAAAGGCCGACTCATTACGGCCCGCAGAGACCTGCGCTGCACTCGCGGCCAAGTTTGCTTCGCCGGCCTGGGCCATCTGAACTGCCTGAATTTTGAGCATGTCGTTCTGGAGCTGGGCCTGCTCGACGGCGATGCGGGCTTGCAGGTCCATTACGTCCTTGGGGTCTTTCGCGCTCGACAGCGCTTGGCGGAGCTGATCGAGACCCTGCATCCGCGTCTGCGTCGCGCTAAGGGTGTTTTCGCCGAGTGCTGCCGTTGCAGCGGCCGAGCCGGTCGCGTTCGCCAGCGCCTGGTTGTAGGCAGCATCAGCGTCCGACGATCCCGTGGCTGAGAGCTTGTAACGCGACTGAATGCTCGAGGCCAAGGTGCCGAGCGACCCGATCTTCGACAGATCGCCGCTGAGGAGTGTGTCCGCGTCGATCGTCGTGTTTGGCAAGATGTTGCGGATCTGCGAATTGAGCAGGCTCGTGGCCAGGCTGTTGACGTTGGTCAGCTTCTGGAGCGAGGAGAGGGTGGTCGTCGCGGTCTGAATCTGCTGCTTGCCCTGCTCGATCATCTTGACCGTATTCTGCACCTGAGCAAGCGCCTGGACGTAGGTCGATGTGTCGAAAACGGGAATGCCCTGAGCGGCAGCGGGCGATGCCAAGGCGGTGAGCGCGATGGGCGAAACTGCCATCATTATGAAACGCTTGAGCGACATCTCAGCTTCTCCTTTCGTTTGCATAGAAAGCGGGGAGCCACGCCGCAGGATCGTCGCCCATTTGGGCTATGGCCTCTTCCATGGCCGTGAGGGTCTCCTCGCGGCCAGAAAGTACTTTCAGCTCATTGGGCATCCCACCGAGATCGAGCTTGGCGACGATCGAGGTATGGCCCTGCTTGACGAGAAAACACCGGCTCTCGGGCGTCAGATCCTCGCGGATCAGCCGATACTCGGCATCGGTCAGACCGAGGCCGTCACAATAGTCGGATCGCTTTGCATCGGAGTTCGGCAACAATATCTTGGTTGCCGTCTGCTCGATAATCGCGTGCGCGATGGGTGACCGCAGCGCATCGGCCGGCGACTGCGTGCCGAAAACCATGAAGGCGTTGCGTTTACGGAAGGTCTTCAGGCCATCCTGTGCAAACGCCCTGAAGGCATCATCCTGCAGCGCCTTCCAGAACTCGTCGATGTCAACCACGACCCGCTGGCCGTTCAGCAGCTCGTCCACGCGGTGGAAGAGGTAGAGCATGGTCGGTGTGCGGATCTCCGGGTTTTCGAGGAATTGCGTCATGTCGAACCCGACGAAGCGGGCCGCCATCGACACCTCGTCAACGGGACCATCGAACGCCCATCCGAGCGGACTTCCAAGGCACCAGCGTTCCAGGCGGGCACCGACGCCTTCGGCATCGGAATAGCCCAGCATCTCACGCAGCGCACTAAAGGAGCGCGAGGGCGCCGGCAGCCGCATGACAGCATCCAGCCCCTCGTCGATCAGCCTATCCTCAGCCACTGAAAATGGGCGGTTTTCGCGCCGGACCAAAACGCGGATGAACTGGCGAAGAAACGCGATATTCGACGGTGTCGGCGACAGCCCCTTCAGCGGTGCGAAGCCAGTAGGCTGGCCGTTACGGAGCGTCAGATAGGTTCCGCCGCATGCCCGAACGAAGATCTCAGCACCGCGATCCTTGTCGAAGAAGACCTGTTTTGCGCCGGTTTTCTCGAGCTGAGCCTGGAGGAAATTCTGAAGCACCGTCTTACCACCGCCCGTGGGGCCGATGATGAGCGTGTGACCGATGTCGGCGCGGTGGAAGTTGAACCAGAAGGACGACCCGGCGCGCGTCTTGAGGAGCGTGACGGCGTCGCCCCAATGATTTTCCGACTTTCGGCCAGCCGGGAAGGTGTAGAACGGGCTCAGGGCTGCAAAGTTACGGCTGTTGATGACCGCCGGCCGCGCGCGCATCCGGAAGTTTCCGGGAAGCTGGGCCCAGAACGCTGCTTCAAGCGCAACATCTTCACGAGCCATGACCATGCCGGTGTCAGCCGCCGCGGACCGCGCGATGGCGAAACGGTCCAGCAGACGCTTCGGGTCCTCATCAATCACCGAGATCGACAGATGATGCTCGCCCATGACGAAACGGTTCGCCATGAGGTCGTCGACCCCGTCGAGCAGCTCCATCGCCTGACTGACGCCCGCATCGTCCGACGACGTCATCTGCTTGTATTTTTTTGTGAAGCGCTCGCTGGCGACCGACTTCACGAGCGGCGCGAAACTCTGTGTCAGCACATAGGGGAAATCCAGCTTCAGCAGGCTGTTGAACTGCCCCGTCCGTGTGCTGGCGACATATTCGCGTACGCCGAACATGCCGAGATAGTGTGTCTTGTGCGGCAGGCGGATCTCCGCTGCCTCGCGACCAAAAACCATGCGCGATTGATAAAGAGCCTGCCCGAGACGGCCATCGAGCAGCGGGATGCGGATGCGATCGCCGGTCAGGATGAAGTGCAGCACCTCCATCGGCTTCGAAAACAGGACGCCGTCATGCTCGTAGATCGACAGGCGTTCTGGCGTCGTGTCAGCGAGCAGCGATTCAAAGTCGCGGCATTTGTCTGCCATGATCGCCAGCGCGCGGTCGTCGATCTCGCCGGTCTGCTTCTCCTTGCTGAAAATGCGAGAAATCTGATCGTTGGCCATGTTGGATGGCCGCACAACGATCGTTACGTAGAACTCGTTATGGTAGAGAACTTTCTCCCTGAGCCCCTCGGCGTAGCGTTCCTGGAGCGTGCGCGCGAATTCAGAGTGGAACGCCCCGCCGAGCACCGGGTCCGTCGCTGTCCTCACGAGATGCGTCCACAGGGCGACGCGGTCGTCACCGATCGCGCGCCAGGCGATGTTAAGTTTGCTGTGCCAGCTGTTCAGGTCAGCGACGTCACTGGTCTCGAACGGCCGCCCGTCGACGCGGTACATGCGCATGAACGAGCCATTCTCGAGAGCGACAAGTTCGTCGTCGATATGCCGCGTGTAGGGGATGAACTTGATGTCATCCACCTCACGAAGGGCGACCTTCTTATGCTTCAGCCTGAAATCAGTCATTCCCGAACTGCTTTCGCTTCACACCATTGCGGAGGCGGACGGGCGAGTAGCTCCCCCCGCCCCAGAACTTTCGGTTTTTGGACAAAAACACGGTCTGGAACCACAGGCCCCACAGCCGAAACGCATTGTAATCGTAGTGAACGATCATGCGCGCCGGGAAGTAGAGGGCTCCAAATAAGGCAAGCGGGTAAAATGGATTGTGGAAAATCCCCCAGAAGATCATGCAGACCATGATGATCGGCAGGATCGCCTCAAGCGGCAATCCCATGAACACCGATGGCCTGGTCATGGCGAGGAACACCTTATCCTCGGCCAGCTTTTCGACGTCAGCCACCAGAACCGCCCATCCATCCGACAATGGTCGTGGCCGAGAAGATGATGCCGATGCCGATCAGCACCGTCACGGCCTTGCCCCAGTCCATTCGGCCGGTCAGCTTGGCATAGCCGACCGCCATAATGGCGATGACGCCGACGACCGATGCGACCGTGACCATCCACGTCTTGATGGTTGTGAGACCGGACTCGATCGCCGTACCATCGGCGAAGGCCGGCTGCGCGATCGCGATGAGAGCGAGCGCTCCGGTAATGCTGACGAACTCACGAGTGCGGCGATCTGACATGATCCGGCCGATCTTCGGTTTAAACTTCATAGGGATCTTCATGTCTGGCTTTACCTTTCCAGGTCGGGACGAGTTTGAATCGGTTCGATTTGCCGAACTGCCGTTGGCTCACGGACCGAGACATCAAGGCCGCGCCTGAGCACGTCCGAGATCATTTGCCGGCTTTCGAGCTTCGCCGATGCCATATGGCTGGGATCGCCATCGAAGACCTCGCCGATGTGCTGCTCCATCGCCGCCTGCGCCTGCACGGCACCAGCAAGGCGTGGATCGTGCGCCAGCTTTTCCGTGCCACCGTGGAGGAAAAGCTCCGCCAGCTCTTCGCGTTCGCGATGAAGTCCCACTGTCTTTGCCGACTGGTGATCTGGCGCGGACTCCTGCTCAGCCTCTGGCTGCTGCTCCCGCGCTGACCGCTCTGCGGCTTGAAGCTCCTGGCGCGCCGACGCATCACGGTGCCCCTCGTCCATTGCCTCGCGCTCTGAGAAGGCCGGTTCGTACCCGCTGACAGCGATCCCCTCGCGCGACGCAGCCGACCACATCGCTTTGCGAAACTCGGCGGAGCCCTCGACGTCGATCCGATCCCAGCCATTGTGCTGCGCAATTTTCACCAGACTCGCGACCGTCTCGGGATCCTCGTTGCGAGCCGTGATCCGGTCGCCGGCAATCTCGATCGCGGGATTCTCCCGATTGGGAGGAAGGAACAACCCGACCCGCCGCTCCCCACCATCCAAGGATTGTACCTCGCGGATTTCGTATCTTGCGACGATTTCGGGTGGCAGATCGAACGAGGGCCGCTCCGCCGGGAGATCATCTTCGCGACCGCTCCGGACGATGGTGTTGTCGACGCTCACTTGAAAACCTCGATCTGATCGGAGGCGACTGGCCCGACGACCCAGCCATCACGATCGCTGACGGGCTTCACCGCCGGGGCCAAGGCTTCGTCAGACGGCAGCAGAGCGTGGGGGAGGGGCGGGGGCGACTGAATCGAGCCCATTCTGCTGGCCACCGACCACACACGGTCGACATATCCGTTGCGAAAACCTCGGGTCAGCGTGCCGGTGTTGTAGAGCGAGTAGGTTGCGGAGATCGCATCGAGGCCGGTATAATGACGGCTCGCGCGTGCATAGCCCTGCCGGATCATTGCGCCGGCGAGCGCGAGGTTGGTGCACGGCTCGAACGCCTGTTCAATCGTTACCCCCGATCCCGACAAATTCGCAGAGTTGATCTGCGCTAAACCGACGTCGACGGTGTAACCCGCCATCATGTAGCGCCGGACGATGGCAGCCCCTCCCGCAGAGGACCTCGCACGAACACGCGGACCCTTGTTGACGTTGATCTGCAATGAGTCCCCGCCGCTCTCCGTCACAACGAGCGGCACGACCGCTTCGGTCGCTACGTCTGGCGCGCATCGCTGCGCCAGCGACACGATCGCGGGGATGTCATAGATCACTGCTGCGTCACGGTCTGATAGCGGGTGTCGAGCGCGTACCGGGCCAGACTTCCATCCGACCGCGTCACCGTCAGGTTATAGCCGTGCTTCGCCTTTTTCGTGCTGATCCCGACACCGGTGCAGGTCGGATAGGAGCCTAACGTAGCGAGAGCGTTCCACAGTTTCATGATTGGCGGGACACATTCGGCGTATTTGGTCGGCGATCCCGGCGTGGCGAGGCATAAAACGACCTGGCAGCCCCAATCCGACGCGTCCGCTGGTTGCGGCACCGAAACCGCGATTAGTCCAAGGGCGGCACAGGCGAGCCCGCTCATCGCGCCGCCCACCCTGTTCAATAGTCGTCCAGTCATGAGCCACCTCCATGAGCCGCGCGCCAATCTGCAGCCGCGAACACGTCCCATTGCTGGGGAGCCTTCGCAGCGGGACCTGCAGGCGACGATGGCGCGGACAGCGCGTCGGTTTCACGCGGCTGCGCGACGGCGACGCTGCCGACGTCGACCAGCCAGACTTCATCGCTCTCCACGGGCCGGATGCGGTCGGTGGCCTGTCCAGGCAGGGCAAAAGCGATATGCCAATGGTTTGCGTGGCCACGATCTCCTGGCCCGAGCAGCTCGATGAGCCGGATGCCACTCTTGTCCATCAGGGTCCGGATTTGCGCCCGCGAGATGGCGTTGACACCGCCGGCGGGCACGAAGTCGATCGCCTGACCGACTTTGTGCCAGCTATACCGCGCGCCGTAATTCGCGTTTATCGGCCGCACGGCGTCGGTGATGCGTGCCCCAAAAGCTTGGTGCAGCAGGCTGGCGATGCGTGCGACCGAAGTCGGCCGGAACGCTGATGCGGGCAAGTTCTCATCGATATGCGCGAGCGCGCAGGCGTCGAACACCGAGGCAGGCGTTACCCCGAATGGAGAGAAATCCCGACCGTTAATGCCAAGCGGACCTGCTTCGAAATCCGCGCCGAGCGCGAGGAGGTTTTGGACTGTTGCTTCTGCATCGACCTCATTGCTCGGCTGCCGGTCGAGGATCGCGCCTGCGTGAACGGTGACCGCATACGGCTTCGGGGCTGGCAAACCAGCCGTGCCGAGCCCTGCGGCACAGACTTGGATCGCCTTTGCTACTATTGCCGCCGGAAGCATTGTGATGCTCCATTGTTAAATCTACACACGCCAAACCACCTTAAAGCATCATCAATAAGGATTTAACGAAGCGAAACCGTGTCAACAACACGCATTATGGAATGAGTTGGTAGCGGATTTGGAGTGAAAGACTTAAGCTATTGCAGTCGCTATAGTTATGAGACAGACTATAAAAATAATAATTACCAGATTTATCTCTCGGATTAACCTCCGGTGATATTGGTTCTATTTAGAGTTTTGACGAGCAATGCCATATTTGGATGAGAGGGTTGCCGATGAATCTCCACGCGCTCCTTGGCGGCATTGTTATCGTGGCCGTGGTGACCTTTGGGCGTCGGCCGACCGATGCAAGTCATACCGTCCCTTTGGGCACGCCATCGACATGCGCCGCGACTGGCGCGGGTTTGGTCTGCGATGCGATCGCCGGTCTTTCAGCAGCGCTGCACAACCCCATTCTGTCATCACGGCGCGGTGCGATCCTGCCGCCACGCGAAACGTCGGGAGCAGTGGACCCCATGGTCTCGCAAGCAAACATCGAAGAGACAATCTGCCGACCTGGCTATTCCCGATCGGTGCGGCCTGCCTACGCGATCACCGAGGAGATCAAGCGGCGCCTGATGCGGTCGCAGCATCCCGGCAAGCCGCTGGCGGACTACGAACTCGATCATTTGATTCCGATTTCGATCGGGGGCGCGCGCCTGAACGAGCGCGATCTCTGGCTTCAGCCGCGGCGGGGCCCAGCGAATGCGAACGACAAGAACATCCTGGCTTATGTTCTTTGGCGTCTGGTCTGCGAGCACCGGGTGCCGCTCCAAACAGCGCAACGGGCCATCAGTCACGATTGGACGCAAGCCTACTCGGTCTACGCGACACCCGAAAATTTCGCGAAATACCACTTCCGGCACGACGCCGGGGAGCACGACGAGCTGCGCTGAACGCGAGCCGACGCTTCATCCCAACGCTTACCCAAGGAGGAAACGATGCCGCAGAACATATCCGAATTTCGCATCATCGGCCGGATCGGCAAAATGACGCCACGCGATCGCGTGACCTATGTCAGCGTGGCGGCCAATTATAATCGTCGCGACGGCGACGACTGGAAAACCGATACCTACTGGAACAGTGTCGTTTGCTTCTCGAATGTCGCGCAACAGGTCGAGGCTGCCGGCAAGGGCGATCTGGTGCATATCACCGGTCGCGTGCGCGAGAGCAGTCACGGTGAGGCCAATGACGTTTCGTATCGGACCGAGTTGATTGCCGACACCTTCTCTGTCCTTGCCAAGGCCGAGGGCGAAGATAGCCGATGAGGTCGGGAAGCGGCCTGCGATACGCCTCTGTCGCAGCTTCGCTTCGATCGAGCACGCTCGCGGTCTGTGTCCGTTGGGGTAACGATCCACGCTTCGTGTACCATCGCGAAGCGATGGTCGGGTTGCC
Organism: Sphingomonas paeninsulae; assembly: GCF_003660165.1. Taxonomy (NCBI): domain Bacteria; kingdom Pseudomonadati; phylum Pseudomonadota; class Alphaproteobacteria; order Sphingomonadales; family Sphingomonadaceae; genus Sphingomonas; species Sphingomonas paeninsulae. Next base: position 136,714 of record NZ_CP032827.1, on the reverse strand, counting down.
TGCCAGCTTTCGCCTGCGATGCAGCGCAAGATTGAAGCCTTGCGCATTTTCTCCTTTCGTTCCGGCGGCGAATGACTCAGAATCCAGCAATGCCGATCCGTCCGGAACATCGCTGGCTCTATCCGATCGATTGGCCGGAGATCAGCCGGATTATTCGCTTCACGCGGGCAGGGGGTCGCTGCGAGCACTGCCAGCGCCCGCACGGACGCTATGTCGCGCAGCTTGCCGGAGCCGATGGAGTCTGGTGGGATACAGACATCGCTGCCTGGCGCGATGGCCGCGGCCGGCTGCTTCGTCGCGCACCGGCCTTGGTTTCGCTCGAGGCGATCCGCATGACGCGCAGGCCTGTCTACCTTGCGACCGCGCATCTCAATCACGACCCGACCTTCAGCGGGCCGCGGTGGCGCAATCTCGCCGCGCTCTGTCAGCGTTGCCACATGATTCACGATGCGCCCGAGCATCGTCGGCGCCGGTGGTGGAATGCCTTTCGCCGCCGCGCTCTGGGCGATCTTTTCACTGGCCGATACAGTTAGCGCCATTCCGGCGTTCAAAGCGCGGGCAGGGGGGTAATTCGTGCTTTTGAGTAAGATAGCAAAGCCCCGCCACATAGCCGCCAATCCACCATGAGAAGCAGGCTCAGGTGGCGAAAAGTGCCCGCCGGCACCCCGCGTAGCTGCTTTCTCGTACCGTCATCGCAACAGAGTGGAGGATGCTGTTGGGCTGTCCGTAGATGTTCCGGAGACCAGCATGACCGAAATTTATCAGTCTCAAAGGAGGATCATGATGGCGCGACTTCCGATCGACGCTGAAATCCGCGCCCAGACCATCGTCGAACAGCTCGGCGGTGTATGGCGCGGCACCCGCGGTGAATGCCGCTGCCCCGCTCACGACGACGGCACGCCGAGTCTCTCGGTCCGGCTTGGCGACACCGCAATTCTCTTTCACTGCTTTGCCGGTTGCACGCCTGTCGAGGTGATGAAGGCACTCCAGCGTCAAAAGCTTCATGATCGGACCGCTGTGGCGATGCCGGCAGACAAACCCAAGCGCGACATGGGCGCGCTGGCGCTCCGCCTTTGGCAGGCGAGCAGCCCGATCGCGGGCACCCTCGCCGAGGACTATCTCGTCGCCCGCGGCTTGTCCGCGCCATTTTCCAGGTCGCTTCGCTTCAACGCCACGACCATTTTGGGCTCCGGTGCCGAAAAGCGAACCATGCCCGCGATGATAGCCGCGGTCGAAAACGACCTTGGCCTCGTCGCCGTCCAGCGCACGTTCCTCGATCCCGACAATGTGCTGCACAAGCCCATCCCCAAACCCAAACTTGCTCTGGGCTTGCTCGGCACTGCGGCCATAAGGCTTGCACCAGCGACCGACGAACTTGGTCTGGCCGAGGGGATCGAGGATGCGCAATCGGCGATGGAGTGGTTCGGCACGCCCACATGGGCGCTCGGCGGCGTCGAACGGCTCGCCTTTGTGGCCATTCCTGAAAGGGTGCGTCGGGTTATTGTTTACGGCGACCGAGGGCGAGCCGCAGAGCGCTTGCTGGAAAAAGCGCGCGATCATCTGACCGCCAATGGTCGCGCGCTCGTCACCCGCTTGCCCCAGCACCATGACGATTGGAATGACGCCTGGCGGGCACATTTGCGAATCTGAGCCAGCGTAATTCCGCCGCGGTGGCATTTCCCAGGCCGCTTTTAGCTCCCCATAGCGACGGAGCGTTGTAACCTCTCGCTCCGCGCGAACGCAGGCCAGTAGCTCGCACCCGCCGTTCTTGCCATGTTAGCTAAACTTCGCGTTGCGTGATTCCATAACTAAAATGAGTAGCCCACCGATACCCGTACTTGTCGTGGTTCAACGGGAAGAAGGTGATAATCATCCACGCCGTGAGACGTTTCGCCCTGCAAACGCTACGTGTAAAAATAGGTGATGTGTGCGTTTTGGGCGCTGAATAAATTCAGGATGTCTATCCCAAGCTTTGCGCGTCCCAATTTGTAATAACCTCCGAGATTGACGCGTGTCGTCGGGTGCGATCGCGCGCTGTTATCCTCGATCAGCGGTGCCGAACCGAAATGGCGCAAGCGTAGCGAGCCACTCAGGCCGTTGCCGAACTCGAATGCAGCGCCGCCGGAAATAACATTGCTGGTGGAGTTCGGAATACGATTCTGCGTGGCCTCGACGTTGCGAAACCGGGCATTGGTGAGGCCGACGGATCCATCCAGCGCCTGCCAGTTCGTCGGTCGCCAGAACAAATTCGCTTCTGTGCCATAGCACCGGGTGGCGTCATTGGGTTCGGTCGTGCCACCATCGCCGGAAAAAACCAGCTCCGATCCCAACGTCAGCGTTCGTCACGCGGTCCGTCGTCAGCTTCGTATTTTATTACTGTCTTTTTTAGTGGCTGACCCAGCAGCCGATGGTATTCCCGCTCGGCAAGACCGTAGCTGCCGCCAGCCAAATGCTTCAGTCCAGCTTGGTCCACAATCACAATGGTACCGCGACGTTTCCTTATGAGATGCTGGTTCTCGAGCTGATCGAGGGCTACACTTACGCCCGGACGTCGTACGTTGAGCATCATTGCTATAAAGTCGTGCGTCAGGCCGATCTCATCGCCGTCGATCCGATCGCCGCACATCAGCAACCATCTGGCGAGGCGCTTTTCGATCGTCTGACCAGCTGCCGCAATCGAACTCGACAGCTGGATCATCATTGCCTGCACATAATGCAGCAGGTGTGTTCGCAGCGTAGCGCTCTGGTCCATCGCCTCGTTCAGCACATCAACCGGCAGTCGCAATCCGGATGCTCCGGCAACCTGCACATAGGCTTCATGCGGAGATCGATCGGTTCCTAGGACAGTCGCTGTTTCAGACATGCCCTCCCGCCCAAACAGGCCGACTTCACAGGACGTACCTTCGAGAGTTACCGAAACGATCGAAACCACCCCGTCTTCAGGAAAATAGACATATTCGATGGTGTCAGCTGCTACATGCAACTGAAGCCTTACTGGCAGCGGTATGCGGATCAGATGCGGTTCGAGATGCGCGTAATCCTCTGCCGACATGGTCTGAAGCAGGATATTGTGCGTCGAGGACTGGAAAACTGACAATTCGCTCTACCTTAAATATCGGAGGAGCGAGAGCCGAGCCGTATCTCTCAGTCGCGAAAATGCCAGACTGCAGGTTTTACGCGATGATGACACCCTAACACAGAATCAGTCCGTTATCGAACATCTAATCCGATTTACTTTGCGCCCCCGTTGCCAAACTGTGCTTATGACTTCGAGTGGCAATTATCTGGTCAGGGCACACGGAGACTGCAAATTTGCTTATCTTCGATGCTGGCAACAAGCAGACTTATTGCCTTTGATGCAGCCTGAGGCTTCAGGACAACAGGCAGATCAGGGTGGAGGGATGCCAGATCGGACGGAATACCGACGCCCGAGTAAATCACGACAGAAATATCTTTGGCTACCAGCTCCAGAGCGACCGGCGTTATGTCTGCGTCACCCAGGTTGCCATCGAGTACAGCCCCATCGATTTCTGCACCGGCAGCTATCAATTCCAGCGCCTCCGCCACGCTGTGTGCCGGACCGATGACCTCTCCGCCGCAATCCTCGATGATCATCGACAGGTGCATCGCGATCACGGCTTCGTCTTCGACAATCAATATTTTCGTACGCTCCAGCACGGTTTTCCGATCACATAAGAGCAATGAGAGCGAAAAGATTGTTTAACGACCATATTTAGCGGTCACCCTTCCCCAACCGCCCGTTATCCGTCCGGTTCCGGAAAATGACTAAATGTTTCGCCTGGGAGCCTTGTTCAGGACCAGGCCGCGCGATATTCAAATAGCTCAGTTTCCATGCCAATTGCGCACTTTTGGTATGCGAAGTCTGTACGAGCTGATTGCCTAAGGATGTTAAACTGCCTGAACCCACGCACATCATCCAGAGAGCGTTCCAGCTGGCACGGCAGGGCCAGTGTATGAACGTCGACGAAATCCGGGCCACCCTGACCGACGAAGGCTATGAAAACGTCACCCGGCACATGGCCGGACCTGGGCTGGCCCGCCAGCTGCGTGGCATCATTGCAGCAGCAAAGGCCCCGGGAGCTTAGACCCGGGGCAGTGCGTCAATCACTTTGGAGTTGAATGTGTCGCTGTCTCGAACGACCCTCTCTAAATCTGTCAAACCGATAACGGTTCCATCAAAGCCACGATAGTAGTGATCGTCCTTCCAGCAAACGGTAGGAACCTGACTTTAAACTTTGTTCCGTCTGACCCGTTCTGAAGGGAAACCCTCAGCTTAAATCGCCAACGACGATCACGTATGACGCAGCTTTTTTCGATCTCGGGCGCTTGGCTCATAAGCAAGGAGGTTCAGATGCCGAACGTGAAGCGGGTTGCGAAAAAACAGACAGCCAAAGTCGAGCAAACTGATCGAAAAGTTGCCCATGAGACCGGAGGCAAGCGCGACACCTCCTTTATGAAGGCCGTCGGGAAAATCAGTGATCTGGCCGATCAGCCTCCATTGATAGCGCTTGGCGCCACCACCACCATCTTAGGTCTGGCAGCAGGCAACGATCGTCTCGCTCGCACCGGGATGCGGATACTGGCAAGTCACTGGCTCGCAACTGCTGCGAAATCTTTCGTCAAGCACCGCATCGACCGCACCCGCCCCTTTGTCATGCTTAATGGGGGGTCGTATCACGCTGAAAAAGGTTCCAGCACCGCAAAGCGGGAAAACAGCTTTCCGTCCGGACATACTGCTGGAGCAATTGCGGTCGCTCGCGCTATAGCGCGCGAATACCCCGAGCGTGCGCCCGTTGCTTATGGGGCAGCTGTATCCGCAGCCGCGGTTCAGCTCCCGCGGGGTACGCATTTTCTGAGCGATGTCCTTGTCGGCGGTCTCATCGGCTTTGCTGCGGAAGCTGCAATTTCAGTATTCCTGCACAAAAATACCAGTGATCTGTTCCCTTCTGCGTCCCGCGCAGCAGCGGCGTCTATCGATTGAGTTTGAAGGGACAACAGCATTGCAGTCACCAAAAATCACAATCCGTCGAAGGAGTGTCAGAATAAACCGTGTAATTTTGTCTGGCTCAAGATCACCGCACCGGTTATTGGGTCGGTATTCAGGGCCCTCCTGAGTACGGCGTCAGAGTGGGTTTGCGCCCTTTGCTCTGGCGCCGTTTTTATTTCACGAATTTCAACCTGTTGACGTCAACCCGGCTCGTTATCATGGTGATTTTGTATTCCGCCTGACGTCGGGCGATGTCTCACTCTGAGCGTAGCGATTAAAGGGAAGGTTGAATGACCCGCCATCCGGTGGAACGCGCTTTCGAGCTGGCAAAGAGCGGTAGTTTTTCGTCCATTGAAGATCTGCGCGAACAGCTCATTGCCGAGAATTTTGATAATGTTCATGGGCATCTCGTGGGGAGCCTGCGAAGGCAGCTTATCGTGCTTATCGCTAAATCGAGGCAAGCTTCGTAGATGTGTCTGAAGGCAGTGGGGAACTAGGCGTCGGAGGCCGAGCGTGAACGAATGGTAGGGCAGCCACATAGATGACAACACGCTATCGGTGGGTCACACCAACCAGAAGAGGCAGATGGGCTTCAACTTCAAAGATTGCCAGCGAAGCCGCGGCGAAAGCTGGGGTGGCGCGTATCGATCATCCAGGCCATGTCTTGCTTGATCCGCTCACGGAGATCGAAGTGAGGAAGTTTAACGGATTGAGCCCCTAGTCACCAATAATCTGTCGGCGCTTGGGGATGTGTAGCATCATCGCGCCCGCAGCAGAGCCTGATGGACATAGCCTGCTGTACGCTTCGCCGCAGCGCTTTGAGCACGGTTGTAATCCAGGGCCTGCACGACAAAAGCCGTCTTTTTATCCACTGCAATGCAATAGACCGTGAGTGATCCACCACCATTTGCTGGTCCCGACGCGAAAACTGTCAATTGCCCCGGATAACTTTTGGCGGTCATCGCGACATATCCCAGATCGGCTGACGCCTTCCTGGCGGTAGCGAGACAAGTTGCTAGGCTCAGGGTTCCAGCATCCTTGCGCTCGACCCGATACTCCAATCCGAAACGCGGGCTCGCAGCAACGCCAGCTCCAGAGATTGCGGTGACCACGGCTATCGCAACCATATTCAGGACGATACGCAAAGGCTTTCTCCATGTGATTGCCAGGAAAAATACGATAAAAAGTCCGGGGTCCAACAGGGCAAGATCTAGATCCGGTCATTATTAGATATCAGGTGCCCGCTTAGCTGTCTCAGGTGCGCGACGGTGACGCCGGTTGCTGACCACCAAAAGTATTGTTGGCAGTTTAAACGTGAAACGAATGATGCTTCGTCAATGCCATACGTTGACCGGCAATCGACTAAAATCGGATTTTGCTCTCCAGCTCGTCGGCGCGTAAGGCAGTCTTCGCGACGATACAGCTACTGTTGATCGTTTCCTGATCGACCTTGCAATCATAGTCTCGCGCCTTCAGCCAAGATCGCTGCTCGTCACGCAAAGCTATGCGTCGCGCCGGCGTAGCCGCCAGCTGGCGCATCACTTGCTGATAAGACTTGTTGAGGCGCGCATCCTGCGAGGCCATTTCGGTTTGCGCGCAGATGCCCATCTGGACAGTGTTTCCTCCCGCGCGCGCCTGACAGGCAGTGTATTTCGCAGACAGGCCAGACGCTCGACCTTGCGCAAGCGAAACCCCGGCAGGGGCGAAAAGAACTGCAGCCATTGCCGCCATCTTCCATGTCATCAGGCATCTCCCAGCATATTGTAGTGCGCACCATCCTAGCGACGGACTGATCACGCTGTCCACCGTTTCACCAGCATTCCCTTGCCACGTCCGTAGCGATGAGACGGTAGAGGATATGTTAAACTGCGGGATAATAGCGCCGCTCATCGGTCTGAAAGTGAATGGCCAGATATCGTGCGCAGCATATGGCAATGATAATTTCTGCGATATTTGGCTCAATTTGCCTTGTCAGTCACGAGATCAACGATTGCTGAGCTGCCCAAAGCTGGATTTTGGCGCGCGCTGAAAGGTAGCGCCCGTTGTGCCGGCCTGAAGCCGGGATCGATCTTCAGCGCCTGCTGTATCAACGCGACGCCCCGCACCTCGTCCTTCGGCACACCCTCGCCACGGCGATAGGCCTTGCCCAGGTTCGTGCAGCTTTCTGCCTGCGACAGGTCGCAGCCACGTCGGTACAGCGCAGCGGCCTCGGCTGCATCGCGCGGAACGGTCCAGCCCTTGGCATGGAACAGCCCGAGATTGCCGCAGGCAGCGCCCTCTCCATCGTCGCATGCCCTGGTGTAGAGCTGAACCGCGCGCTCGCGATCGCGCGGCACCGCCAGCGCATCGGCATACATCACGCCCAAATTGAAGCAGCCATTGGCATCGCCGCCGCCACATGCCCGCTCGAATAGCGGAACGGCGCGTTTCCTGTCCCGGTTAACTCCCACACCCTTCACATAAGCGGCGCCGAGATTGGAACAGCCGCCGGCATGATCGGCATCGCACGCGCGCTTAAAATAGGCAGCGCCGCGCTTTTCGTCCCGCTTCACGCCCTTGCCCAGTGCATAGGACAGGCCGATGTTGGAACAGCCAGCGGCACTACCCAGATCGCAGGCCTTTTCGAAAAACGCCGATGCCCGCTCCGCGTTGCGTGGCACGCCATCCCCCTTGTCATGAGCCAGACCAAGCCAGATGCAGCTTCCGGCGTCTAAGCCATCGCACGCTTTGGCGTAAAGTTCGGCTGCGCGGACCGGATCCTTCGTAATACCGTCGCCTGTTGCATAAGAGCGGGCAAGATGGCCGCAGGAATCCGCATCGCCGTCGTTGCAACGTTGCCGGAGTTCAGAGCGGAATCCCTCAACGGGGACAGATTGCGCGGCAGGGAGCACCGCAACCTGCATTGCAATGATGAGCGCGATCATGGTGTCGGTGCACCGCTCATTACAGTATCGCAATCGCCCGCCGTGCAATCGGGTAGTCCGCCATTGTTGCTTTTTATGCGAGCCACCCGGTAGCGCAGGCCGTCGGCGCGCGCGGCGATAACCCGAATTTCGAGATCACTGATGACGATGACTTTCTGTGTCGCCGAAAAGCGCATCATCTGGCCACTGCCCGCATGCGCCAGATCCGTAATATTGTAGCCGCGAAGTTCGAAAGTTATCTCTCCGTTTTGAATGCCGATGTAGGCGATATCGTAAATCCTGCCGGTTTCATCGGCGTTATAATCCTTGGCAATGGGCAGGCCGACTCCTTTGGCATAATCCCGCGGGGCACGATTGGCTGTCCGGCAGTGACATGTTGTTCCGTCCCGAACGTGGCCGGTTGCGCTGCCGTAGATCGGATCACAGCTGTCGCCGGATTCTCGCGCAGGCGATCATGCAATTCGGCTGGCTGCACCACACCGGCCGTGTCAGCGATCAGGGCATCGGCAAAGGCCACCTCGTCGATCTTGAGCGGAAACCCCGCCGTATCGGCACGGTTAGCGGCGCAGACGAAATCCAGTTCGGCTTCGCCCAGTGTCCCCGCCACAATCTGCTGCGGCTCGGCGTAGCTGGCTGACGACGGATCGAGCCGATGATCCTTCGCATCGTAGCGCGTAACCACCGACCACGTCTGCTGCCGCTTTATGCAATCGGTGCGCATAAAGGCGCGGATCAGCGCTGCGGGATTGCCCGGTTCCCTCAGGACCTGACTGACCCAGTATGACGCGACATCGCCGTCCCGTTCGATCGACTCCGCGTCGACAAACAAAACCCTGTCCGCCCCCTGCGCCACAAACCACCATTCGGATAAACGGGCCGGCGCCTTTGAAGGGAAGAACAGAATAGCCGACACGATGGCAGCGTTGCGAAAGGCAGCATTTATAAAAATTATCATCTCCTGTTGCTGGCGACTTACAGGCCGTTCGCCCGGGCAACCTGTGTCGAAGCGAATTTAGTTACGGCAATTGACCATCAGCGAGCAGAAGAGCTTAACGGTCACGGCGTCGACCCACCAATTGACCCTGCGGGCCATCGAGCTAATCATCTTGAACACCACGCTGAGCTTACTTTAATCGTTGCCAGCATATTGGCTACCACAATCCGAATGGAGTCAGTCCCGGTGCGTGGTGGCGCCCAGACAAGGCTAGGCGTGCCGCATCCATGATCAGCGTCCATGTCATCATCGGCCACATCGCAAAGCCGAGTATATGCTGGTTGAATCGGTCGTTTACCACGGCAAGATAAAGCAAGCCCTCATCCATCTAAATACAGGTGCTATCGCCCGCACTTACCGTGGCTTTGGTATTAAACGCCCTTTGGTTTGTCGCAGACGCCTAAACGCTTGCCGGTTACTTCAGTCTTGGTGTTCATCTTGGCTCCAGGCGCCGCGCCTGGCATAGGCGGCATGCTCATTTGCGTATCGCTGGTCACAGCATAACTTGTGGTGCTAAACGTGCCCGACATCTCTGAACGCATATCGCCCGGCAGACCGGCAGTTCCGTTCTTGCACGACAGCGTTGCATCCATTTTCCCGCCGGACATCTTGAACTTTTCGTACGTGCAGTTTTTGGCAGCGCCAGCAAACATATTTTCAGGCGGCTTTGCTGCCATTTCTGGAGTTATGCACATCTCTACGGACTGACTGCCCATAGCAGACATCTGTTGCTTCATAGCGCTAGCCGTGGCTGCCGGCATCCCGGGTGCATCAATTGAAACTATCTTGACAGTGGTCTGCCATTTGCCGGGCTCCAGCTTAATCGCGTCTTTGGTGGCGGCAGCAACTTCGGAAACCGACGCATTTGTCGCCGTAACTGTTGGCTGAGACCCACACGCGGTCAAACCTGCAAAAACTGGAACGAGCAAGAAGAAGTTTTTCATAGTATTTCCCGTCGATAGTTGCGGACATTTCTGCACACTCCATATCAAGACTATCGAACATGCAATACCAATTCTTGTGGGGCCGGTCTCTTAAGTCACGGATGTGTAAAGGGTTGCCGCGTTCGAACAGAAGGTCTTCGACGTTCCTCGGCGGCGGCGGATATCGCACGGAAATCAAAACAGTCAGGCGGATGACCTCATCCGACGAGTTGAAACAGCGGAACGGGCTAGGTGGTTTGGCTCTCGGTTCTAACGTTCATCCAAACCCGTGATCATCCGACCATGCGCACTGCCATATTGGCCTGAAAGAACCGTGACCTGACGCTATTGGCGTGACAGAGGCAGCGATGGAATGTGCTGAGCGGCATCCGGCAAGGTCAGGATCGGTTCGTCGGAAGAGCTATTTTCTGGTGATGCACGGACGGGGGGAGGGGGCCCGTTTTCCATATCCAATTTTGGGCCGTTCCTCATTCCCGGCCGTTTTTGCGCGGTGATGAACGCTGTGCATTCATTAAACGCCTGTGCTGCAGCACGGTTGCCGATGAGATCTATCGCATAAATCTGCTTGTTCTTGACCGTGGCCGTCAGCGTGACGTTGTCCGGCAACGCCGCCAGAAGGTCGATTACCGTTGGCTGGTCGCACGAATCGACTACGAGCGAGCCGCTCGGGGCGGTTAACGGCTACATGGTCTTGTCAATCGCCGGCAGAAACCTAGGCTGTGGCATGTTCTTTGGTCAAAAGTTTCCGACGTACAAAGCATTGGCGCCAAATAGTGCTGAGTCGTGGATGTTCCAATTTTCTTTGATATTTTGCCTTTCGCTTGGCTATCCCGCTCAGGCGCAGGAGAAACCGTCCGACCCACCACATGATCTGGCACAACCGAGCACGTCGGCACAGGGGATCGCCGATACGCCAGTGTCACCTTGTAAAGTGGACGATGCCGATGCGTGCACTGCACTTGGATACCAATATCTGGAGGGTGATGGCGTCACAAAGGACGACGGCAAAGCGGCCCGGATCTTTTGGGAAGCATGTCATTTTGGCAGCATGCGCGGCTGTACGATGACCGGATTTGCTTATTCCGAAGGGCGAGGTTTGAACAAAGCGCCTGATCGGGCGGCGCCGTTCTACGCCTATGCCTGCAATAATGGCGAAAGTGTTGCCTGTTCCAATCTTGGGCTTGCCTATAATAGCGGACGCGGCGTCGCTGTGGATACAATCCGCGCTACTGCATTGTTCAAGCAAGCCTGTGACATGGGAGAAAGTGACGGTTGCGCAAATTTAGGCGCGTCCTATTCTCTGGGCAGGGGCGTAGCGCGTGACAATCGCCGCGCGGCGTCCCTGTTTCAGAAGGCCTGCGCAGGCGGCGATTTGCATTCCTGCTACAACCTTGGCGTCCTACTCCGGGATCGGCTCGGGGTTGCACGCGACTACAAGCGCGCCATCGCACTCTTCGAACAGTCCTGCGAAGCGAACGAAGCAGCGGCATGCGGGAATCTTGGCTTGATGGTGAATGACGGTCAAGGGGTGGCAAAGGATCGCCAGCGCGCGCTGAACCTGTTCGACAAGGCATGCACTCTTGGTGAGCCCGAGAGTTGCTTCTCGCTGGGTCGGGCGTTTCAGACGGGAAATGGCCGCGATCCCGATAATGCCCGTGCCATCGCCTTGCTGGAACGGGCGCTTTCACTGGATCCTAAAACGCCATCTGCAGGCGAAGCTCGCAAGGCGCTGGAGATCGCTCGGGCGGCGATCCCCGTTCACGACACCGTGCCGCCGAAAAGTCCATGACAGACGCAGGACGATGATAAAGTTCAAGGCTGCTTCTCCTGTTCCTGCCCGATTTCGCCGTAATCAGGTTTTTTACAAAACCAGCACACCATCATCGTCCAATGTGGTGATAAACCTCTCAAACTAAAGATAATCAGAAAATGTTTCGGTTTGTTCGTTTTGCTTCTTGCCGGGAGCCTGGCCGATCGAAAATATTCGATGTTTATTTGAGTGAGGAACCACATTTCAGGTACGCTGATCCGCGGCGGAAGGCGATCACGCGCACCACAACGCACCGTTCCTGAGTGTGGGTTTTGGGCAGCCAGACAATGGTGTCGTTAGCTTCTGCCCCGGTCGCCACAATGAGAGACGGTGCAGTATCTGCGGCATCTCCGAGTCTATCACCGGCAGCGCGTTGCCATCGTTGTAACGCGTCGTGCTGCGGTATCGCAGAACATTACGATACGGCGCTGTTGCGCCGCCCGATCGCGCGACCGTGACCCAATAGCCGAACGGTGCGTCGGTTGTTGGCTCGACAGTAACGAAGGCGCCGCGTAGCGGCCCTGCTTCGATAAAGCGCACCTCTTGATTGTTGTTCGTGCCCGTGCTGTGCGCGAACAAGCGCACGAAGTGGTCGGTATCGCGGCGATAAGCGAGCGCCTGCGTGCCGACGAGTTGCCCGCCATTACCAGCGTGAATGCTCGCCAGAACGACAATCAGCAGCGGCTGTCTGTCTCCAGCCTGCCGATATGCGACGTGTGCTGTGCGCAGATAATGTGGAGCGTCGAAGTTGTTCTTCGGCGTATCGGGGTCGAGGCGGGCGGTCAGGGCGGTATCACAAGCAGGGGACCTGGAATGACGAAGGCACGGCATAATCACGCCAGGTTCCGGATCGCCAGTCGCTGATTCTCCAGGAAGCTCGCTTTGCGTTATTATCAGCCGCGACGGCGTACGTGTTGCGAATGGGCCAGCGAGATCGATGGTGGCGATAGGCCTATCGGCGCCGAGCGCGCCGCTGGCTGCGGCAAGGCTGAGCAGAAAAATAACGGCGCTACGCGCTTTGATCATATCTAAAATCCCGCTGTTCGCTGTTAAGTGTGGTCGGCGTAAGTGTCACCAAAAGCCCGCGCCGCTTCTATCATGCGAGGAAGATTTGTTCCTGTTTTTCGGGCCGTTGGCCTACGTTTATCCAAATTGCCATTTCGCTCAAACGCTAGAAAGGATTATTAAACGTCGCTTGAGACCGACAACGACGCACCGAGCATCAGCGCTTCCTTCATTGGCTGCCAGCCAGCGTCGCTTCATCGATGCGACGCACAAGATTATCACGGCCATTAATTCGAAACTTCGCGAGAAATCCGCGGTCGCTTACCAATATATGAACATCTACGGAGGAATCGGTTGCAGTCCGTTGCGCGCAAGGGCTGTTATCCATCCAGCGTCGAACAGGCTCGCTGTATGGTCATTCCTCAATCCTCATGGTGCTCAGGCTTGCTGCCAGCTGTAAGGCGCGGTCGCGTGTGTTTCGCGTCGCAGATGGAGCCTCCATCGGCACGTACCTGGTGCCCCGTCGGTTTGCGTACGGTGTGCTGCGCGCGAGCGCGGCGGCGCCGTGAAAAGCGATCCATGCACGCTGCGCATCCCCGAAGTCTTCCTGCGCGGGCGAGGAAGCCCATTTATCAGTTCGGCATAGGCCCTTTACTTGCGGAGATCGAAAGCCCGCGTTGCGGCGCTTTCGATCTTCCCCGCGGTCGAAACACTGGCCTCACTCGCAAGACAATGCGCAAACGTGGTCGACGTCTGAACGGGCGCTTCTGCCTGCTCATCTGAAGCAACGAAGGCAAAAATCCAAAAGCGCCAAATCTTGCTGAGGCCCCACAGCCATTTTGTCTTCTTGCCGTCGTCAGATCGCCGTCATCAGAAACGGTGATGCGTTCAATCCACTACCGCGCATCAACCTTCTGTTTCCAAAGCATGAGACCGCCGAGCGCGGCAAACACGCTCCCAATACCAATAAGGAACATTGCGAGACTGTTGCTGCCGATTTCGCTGTTGTTCGCCGCGCTGATAGCGCGCGCCGCAGCGGTTGCGTCTGTCGCCGTCATAGCGGTAGCAAAGGCAGCCTCATCGCATTTCGCGACCATTTCTGCACCCTGACTCTTCATCCGTTCCCTGCATTGCGCTGCAATGGCGGAACCAGCTTTCGGAGGGCCCGACGAAAAGCTCAATACGGCACCAACCGCTAATATCAGCAGGCCTAGCGCCAATAGGATCGATGGATTTTTCTTCATATCACCCCTGTAAAAAGCTCAAGACACCTGCCTACCGAAACGGCAAGCGCAAACCCTGGGATGGCTGTCCCACAAAGCCGAAGTTACAAGCAAGCTCGAGCGAAATTTTCCGGTCAGGCAGAGGCCCATTGAGGTGCCACTGAAATGCCGGACTCGGGTCTTGCTAACTCTTCATGTAACTTTCCTGAGCATCATAATCATGGGAGAGAACACCCCAATATGCTTTTAACGCGGCTATGCTGAGCGGGACGGCACCAAAGATGATGAAAATCAAATCGCCGGGTAGCCGCATCCATTCGAGCCGCCGTGCGACCGCAGTGCCGGTATATTCGATGCTGCGTGCGTGCCAATAGCCATGCTGCACCACATCCCAGACCTGCAGAACTCCAGAAGGAAACAAGCTGAGCACCACCATTGACGCGAGCCCGATGTTGGTCCCCCAGAAACCGATGCGGATATATTTTTCGATGCCTGACCAGCGCGCCATGTCAGTCGTCTGGCGCAGCACAAACACCATCAGGGCTAGCGCGAGCATCCCGAAGACGCCCATCATGGCGGCGTGGCCGTGATTGGGCGTCAGGATCGTTCCAACCTCATAATAGCTCACGATCGGCAGATTGATCATAAATCCGAAAACACCGGCGCCGAGGAAATTCCAGAATCCCACCGCCATGAGGAAATAAAAGGTCCACTTGTGGGTCAGCGCCGGAGCTCCCCCATTTTGGCCGGTTTCTCCGCGTGTCGTGCGGACAAAATCCCATGCGTCGAGTGTCAGCAATGTGAGGGGCACGACTTCAAGTGCCGAAAAAAGCGCCGAAGCCGCCATATTGATCTGGGTCTGGCCTGAGAAGTACCAGTGATGGCCAGTCCCCATCAGGCCGCCGAGGAAATAGAGGATCGCGTCGAGATAAATGACGCGCAGCGCGGTATTCCGCCCCGTGAGGCCTAGCTGGAACAACATCAGCGCGACCACGGTGGTTGCGAAGAATTCGAAAAATCCCTCAACCCACAGATGGATGATCCAGAAGCGCCAGGTGTCGACCACTGTAAAGTTGGTCTTGGCGCCAAAAAAGAGGGCGGGAACGTAGAAGACGGGAATGGCCAGCGCGCCTAACAGAAACATTCGGACGATCGGCCTTGCATGGACGTTGGTGACCTGGCTGGGCCGCGCAATCCACCAGAGCAGGGCGAACCACCCTAGCAATCCCACAACGAGCAGATACTGCCAGAAGCGGCCGATCTCGAGATATTCCCAGCCCTGGTTGCCGAACAGGAACCACCAGTCGCCAAGCCACCCGGAGATGCCCGCCCATTCGCCAAGGAGACTGGCACCGATGACGACAGCGAAAGCCGCGAACAGAAGATGAATGGCTGCGGGCAGCCAGCGGGGCTCATCGGTCCGGAGCGAGCGGCCGAGAAACAGCGCGGCTGCCACATAGGCCGTCGCGATCCAGAAGATCGCGGTCTGCAAGTGCCAGATGCGCATCAGGTTGCTCGGAAATATAGTCTCGAGCTGGAAGCCGTAGAAACTTCCCGGATCGGCGCGATAGTGCGCAACCGCACCACCTACGAGCGTCTGCATGAGAAACAGCAAGGAGACGACAACGAAGAATTTGACGAGGGCGCGCTGGCCGGGGCTTGCCTGCCCCGGGATCACCTGCGGCGTGGCGCTATGGCCCCGCGTAATCCAGCCCAGATAGTCGAATTTACCAAAGGCGAGCAGGACGGCCGCTATACCGCCAAGCAGTACGATCAGGCTGAGCGCGCTCCACAGCAGCGCACCGGCCGGAGCGACATTGCCAACGCCGGGGTCATAGGGAAAATTGTTGGTGTAGGAATAATCCGCCCCAGGCCGATCGGCGACCGACGCCCAGGCAGTCCAGCAAAAAAAGGCAGTCAAGTCGTGCAATTCTGCCGAATTGGTGATGAGCTTGGGCGCAAGACCGCCGTTGCGTGCTGGGTTGATGAAATAGGCTGTCCAGCGGGCTGTCTGTGCGCGATAAGCGACGGCCTCCGGCGCAGTCAGGTTCAGGGTGTTGCTCGCCGGATCGAATCGATTGGTTTTCAGCGTGACGGCGACCTGACCGCGGATCGACCCTGTCTCGAGTGGGTTAAGAGCAGTCAAAGACTTGGCGAACTGTTGCTGTGCCAGGGACGTGGCTACGCTCTCACCAATCTGATGCAGCGTTTCGGCCGAAAAATCAGGGCCAAGATAAGCCCCATGCCCCCAGACCGTGCCATTGTCCATCAAGCCATAGCGCAGAAATATGGCCTGTCCCGAGCGGATCTGATCGCCTGTGAACAGGGTCTCTCCACTGGCGTCTATAATAGTATCGGGGATGGGCGGCGCGTTTCGATAAGAGAGCATGGTGATCGCCAGAAGCCCCGCAAAGCCAAGGGTCATCACCATCAGGACTGATCGCAGCCACCATTTCGATATTGGACTGATTTCTGGATCACATTTGGGTTGGGCGGCTTCGTCCATTGCGCGTCTCCTGGCGAAACCGAAGGTTGAAAAAGAGCTGAACGGTCCGGCACACGTTCAACATCCGAAATGGGCTCAGCTTAAGGTTGGATGCTCGAATAATATCGTGAGCAGCAAGGCTGCATCTTCAATGCCTTCGATGCCATGCTCCTCGCCGCCGTCGAGATACGTCCAGTCGCCCGCCTGCAGGATAGCCGCCGCGTCTCCGAGCAATACAGACACCCTGCCACGCAGACAGTGGAGCGTCGCTTGTCCGGCAACATGGTGCGGTGGGATTACGGCGCCAGCATGGACGATGAGATGGATCGCCTCAAAGGCCCCGGTTTTGACGAGGGCGGTCGAGTGGGCATCATCTCTACTGACCACCAAGTCTGAGAGATGTACGACTTCGCCGTGCTGTGCGTGATGAAGTGCCATGATCAATTCTCCTTCTGCCGTTGCCTGAGACGGTTAATGCCGGCGTGAAACCCACGCGGGTGAGTCGCTGGCAGGAAAAGATTCCCGCGATGCCTCGTCGACGGCGTCCGACTCCGCCTGGCTCTCTTGTAGCTGCTCCACCCTCTTCGTTACGGCCGCTTCCAGCGCAGCGCGCTCCGCCAAAAAATCGGCATCGCTCGAATCCGTCATCGGCGTGGCGTCTGCTAGATGCTGGGCAACCGTCGCCGTCACATGCGCCGCTAGCGAGACATCGGATCGTCCATGGCAAAGCACATGGACGGCGTGCGCGACCGCGTCGATGCGCTCGGGATCTATCGATCTGTTTTCCGTATCAGGCACAACGGTCGGACTCCTTCATCGGCTGTCTAAAATGGCGAAAACCCGCGGCTTCCGGCAACCGCACCGATTACGGTAATTAGGCTGAGACCAAGTAGAAGGATATGCGCGCGGTGGAGCAGCCTGAACGCTCCATCCGGCGATCTTACCGCCCAAAACTCGAACCGGCGACGCAAGATTAGCGGTTCAACGATAAACAGCACCGAAAAGAAGATCGACCAGACGCATAGCATGGCGTGCATCCACCAGAAATGCAGATCACGAAAGCGATCCCACATTCCTCCGCGCTGGATCATCCACAGGCCGCTTGCGCCAGTGAATAGAATCCAGATGCGCGCCTGCGGGGCAAAGCGGCTTTCGATGCGGTGGAAGGCAGCCAGCCTCTCGGATGATGGCAAGGCTTTGACCGACGGGATGACCACGGTGGTTACAAACGCAACCCCGCCGATCCAGCATACGATGGCCAGGATATGGATCATGCGCGCAATGGTGAGGTCATCCATGTCGGTCGTCCCTTCAGGCGGCGAGGAGTTCGTCGGCAGGGCCGAAAAACTCATAATGAATCCTGTCAGATGCGACGCCAGCGAGCGACAAGGTGGCGACAAACGCGCGCAGGAATGGTCGCGGGCCGCATAGGTAATAGTCTGCTTCTTCGATCGGCGTATGGGTCGTGAGCCACTGCTCGTCGATCAGCCCATTATGGTCATAGTCCCGGCCCGCAACGTCTTGTGTCCTTGGTGTCTGGTAGAAGTTCGTGACGCGGATGTTCGGGCGACCGGTCGCGAGTGCGTGGACGTCATTGGAAAGTGCGTGGGTCGAGCCATCCAGTGTTCCATGAAGATATTGGACGGGAAGGTCAGGATGCTGCTGCGCTACGGCTTCGAGCATTGCGACCATCGGGGTCAGGCCGACCCCGCCGGACATCAGCACGACCGGGCGTTCGGGATTGTCTGTCAGGAAGAACTCGCCTGCGGGCGCGGCCACCTTGAGCACGGTGCCGGGCTTTGCCTGGTCGTGGAGCCAGCCCGAGGCGAGGCCGAGGGGCTCGCGTTTTACCGAGATACGATAGGTCTCGCCATTGGCGGCTTGTGAAACGCTATAATTGCGTTTGACTGGAGGATGGCCGGGTATCTCGAGCCAGAAGGTCAGATATTGACCGGGTTTGTGACGAATGACCGATCGCCCGTCGGTGGGGCGCAAAATGAACGAGGTGATGACGCTGCTCTCGGCGCGCACCGCGTCGATCGTGAACGTGCGCCAGCCCTCCCAGCCGCCATCCGCCGTGCGGTGCTCCTTGTAGAGCCGCTCCTCGCGCGCAATCATGATATGCGCCAGGAACCAATAGGCTTCGCCCCAGGCAGCGAGAATCTCTTCGGTGGCGGCATCGCCCAGCACGGCCTTGATGGCGCCGAGCAGCGCTTCGCCGACATGGGGATAATGTTCGGGCAGGATCTGCAGACCGACATGCTTTTGCGCAATCCGCTCCACCGCCGGGGCAAGGGCGCCCAGATTCTCGATGTTCGCCGCATAAGCGAGGATGGCTGCGGTCAATGCGCGCGGCTGCGATCCGGTGTCACCATGGTGCGATTGATTAAAAAGGTCGCGAATCTCGGGATTTTCGAACATCCGCGCGTACATCTCATGGACAATATCGAGACCATGGGCTTCGAGTGCGGGAACCGTGGCTTTGACGAGCGCGATCGTGCGCTCGCTGAGTGTCTGTGACATCAACGTCTCCTGTCTTGATAATGGGGTAGGCTGGCGCGGGCGGGATTAGCCGCCCGGCGGTTCACTGTAGAAATCGACCCGCATCTTCATCGCGCCGATTGGTTCGACAAAATGCGGCTGTTCGGGAAGCAATGGTCCCGGGGTGTCGGGATCAAGCAGACGTTCGGAAGGCGGCTCGAGATAGGTCAGTTTCACTGCGCCTTCGAGCACGCGAACAATGCCCCAGACCCCGGCCTTGGTCGTGTGTCGCGCGCGCAGCGCCGCAGGGAGGGTGGTCTCGTCGAACACCGGGGTTGAGCGATAGGGTTCGGCCATGTCAGGCTGCCAACCGAATGTCGTCGGCATGGTCCGGATAGGGCGCCACCGCCGCATGGTTGACCGCCAATCCGGCGAGTTCGTTTGCAAAGCCATGATTGATATCGCGGTGATGCGCCTCATCGGCGCGGACCAGGAGCACCACGTCGCGCAAGGTCGCATCGTCTCCAAGCTTCCAATAATGCCGCGCGATTGCTGGTGCCGGGCCATTGGGGGAACGACCCTCGTCAAGTTCAGCGAGATAGAGGGTGTAGCTGATCACCGCCTCTTCCTCGAAATATCCGACCACGCGGTGTGCGGTCTTGGCGCTGAGCAGATAGAGCGTGAAGAAGGCGAGGTAGAAGACCCACTGAACGGCCAGAATGATGAGCCGCTCGAACATAGTCGGCTTGGCCACCTCGATGAAGGTCATCAGGTGCATCCGCTCGTTCTCCGCTTCCTCCATCAAGGTTCGGATCCAGCCCTTGTCATCGCACATGCGCCGCAGGCAACGCAGATGCGTCAGCGTTGCGCCGACCATGCCCGGCACCGCCGCTACAGTCTCAAGCACGATGGCACGGTGGCCGTAGCGCTTGGCGAAGAATGTGTCGGCCGTGAACCGCAGTATCTTGGTGAAGGTCAGCGCGATGCGATCGGACGGACCGCGCGGTTTGCAGTGGACGCTAAGGTCGACAAAGGGAGCGGTTGGCATGAAGGATTCCTTGACGGTCAGGCCGCTGCGCGGTCTGGTTTGGTTTTTGGATCGAGTTTGAAGAAGAGCGCCAGTTGCAGGCTTTCTGCGATCCGCGCGGCCTTGGCCTGTAGCGCAGCGGCTGCAAAGGGCTCCATGACCTCGGCCGTGGTGCTGTTCCAAAGCGCCAGCCAGCGCTGAAACAGTTCGGGCGTTATACGTGTCCCGTGCTTGAAGTGGGCGGCCACAGGGTTGCCCTTGTAGCGGCCAGTGGTGAGCATCACCGACGACCAGAAGGCGACCAGCTTCTCGAGATGTTCGGGCCAGCTTTCGATGGCATCGTTGAAGACCGGACCCAGCGATTCGTGTTCGCGGACACGCTCGTAGAACAGGGAGACAAGCCGTTTGAGGGCTTCCTCCGTGATCTCATTCCCGTCGTCCATCGACCGACTCCTATTCATGTATTGATAATGCATCTATAAGGCATCTTTCAATGATGCAAGAAAAATGCATATATCGTCGCAAGGAGATTCCATGCGGCTTACGCGCTACACCGACTATGCCCTGCGGGTGCTCATCTATCTGGGCGCGCGACCCGATGCGCTCTGCTCGATTGCGGAGATCTCACGCGCTTACGACATCTCGCAGAACCACCTGATGAAGGTGGTCAACGATTTGGTGAATGTCGGCTATCTGGCCAGTACGCGTGGTCGCTTTGGCGGCATCAAGCTCGCCAGGCCAGCGGTGGAGATCAATGTGGGCGCGGTCATCCGGCACACCGAGGATGGGTTCGACCTGGTCGATTGCGGCACGTGCATCATCGCCCCTGCTTGCGGCCTGACCGGCGCTTTGCGGCAGGCGCTGACCGCGTTTCTAAGCGTGCTGGACGGTTATACGCTGGCGGATCTCATCACAAAACCGGCAGAACTCGGGATGCTGTTTAGCGCCGTAAGGAATCGGGATTTGCCTCAGACGGGGTAAAAAGACGGTGTTGAGGCCATTTGCGAACCGCCAAGCCAGTTCAATCAGCGACGCTTTGCCTTATAGTCTGCAAGGACGATCGTGTGATTGTGCTGCTCGTCCCGGGCTGCGTAGAGCAGAATGCCGGCCCCCCGATCGAACCGTGATCGCCAGTTTAGTGACCGTAGCGTCCCTTGAGCAGTACACTAACTTCGATGATTTGGTGAATTCGGCGCTCTTACTTCGATATGTTGCATGATAGTGAGTGGCGTGGGGTTACACGTCGATGATCGTCTCAGCCTCCTCGTCTTTACGTCGCTGCAGAGTCCGAGCCACCAGCGAACAAAGTGCCGCCCAACTGGCTCCGACGCACCACCCGCCTAAAACGTCACTTGGCCAATGCACGCCTAGATATACCCGCGAGAAACCGATCGCCAGGGTGAGAAAGATGGCCACGGTCATGAGGAATATTCTCACCGTTCGGTCAGCTTCCGCCCGCGCAAGGAGTGCGCCAATCGTCAAATAGGTGATAGCCGAGTTCATCGCATGGCCGCTTGGAAAACTCAGGCTATGCACGTCAACCAGATGTGCGACCACTTCAGGCCTGGGCCGCGCATAACCAAATTTGAGCAGCTTGCTCAAGATGGCACCGCCTGAGATGGCGACGACCAGGAAAATGGCTGTTCCAGTCTTCCTCGAGGCGAGCAAATATCCAGCGGTCAGCACGGTCAGGAGGGTGAGAATCGTCACCCCCCCAAATCGGTGATATCGATCATAGCTGTCTGCAACCAGAGCGGTCCAATCGGGACCGCGGAATTGGCTGGCTCGCGGAACGCTTGAAGGATCAGTTTGTCGAGCGCGAAACTGTCACCTTCTCGGATTTCTGATCCGAGGCGCAGAAAGATGAATGCTGCCGCTGCCGCGCCGAGGAAAACGATCAAGATCCGACTGTCGATGCGGTGGCGAGCAAAAAATCGGACGGAGTGTATGAGGATAGCCATTCTCACTTAATTCGTTGGGTTGTTCGAAGGCCGCTCGCGAGGGAGCGTGAGCCTGGTGAGTATGGGCATGGCGATCAGAACCAAGGGGTATTGGAGCAGGAGGCCGGCGATGATCGCGATTGCCAGCGGTTGTTGAATGCCCGAACCTTGGCCGATCGCAAGCGCGAGCGGAAGCAGGGTCAGGATCGCTGCCAGTGTCGTCATGGTGATCGGGCGCAGCCTGTTACGGCTCGCCTCGCGCGCGGCGTCGCGCCCTGGCATTGTGTGGGACAGCTCTTCGACTTCGGACATATAGAAAATCGCCATCTCTGTGCCGATGCCAATGATCATGGTCATCCCCATCAATGCTGTGATGTTGAGCTCGACGCCAGTGACCCACAGCGCGGTGAATACTGCGGTGGTGGAGAGCAGCGAGCACACGATGATGATCGTCGGGCGCCAGAACTGGCGGTAGAGGATCAGGAGCAGCACGAACTCCGCAACCAGCGCCGCCACGAAGACTTTGGCGAGGCCCGAGAACGCGATCTGCTGCTGCTGGTAAAGACCGCCCAGTTCGTAGCGTATGCCGGGTGCTAGTGCGCCAGGTTTGTCGAGCAACGCTTTTACGTCGCCCACCGCCGCACCAAGCCCCCGGCCTTCGATTCGGCCGGTGACGGCCACCATCGGTTCGAGATTTTCTCGGGTGATCTGGGGTTGCCCAGTTTCCCGGGCCACATCGGCGACGCGGCTGAGCGGAAATACGTGACCATCAGGCGCGCGGATCGGCAGTTGCGCGAGCTCGGCCTCGGTCATCGTCATCATGTTGGGAAGTCGTACCCGCACGTCCACCACCTTTGTCGCCTGCGGTAGCGACGTGGCGATCGAGCCGGTGAGCGCGGTGTTGAGCGCCGCTTCGATATCTGCGGGAGCCATGCCTTCAACGCCGGCGCGAATTGGATCGACATGGATGTTGAGCGCATCCCCTGCAAGCTGGACGCCGCTCTTGACTTCGACGACCCCGGTCAACTTCGAAATTTGTGCGGCCGTCTTCTCCGCCTGCGCACGAAGGGCGGTCGGATCGGACGAGTAGAGCTTGATTTCGATCGGCTGCGGGACCGAGGTCAGATCGCCGATCAGGTCTTCCATTAACTGGCCCAGCTCGACCTGTACGCCGGGTACCTTTACCTCGATGGCTGAACGGACATCGCTCATCACATTATCGGTGGTTTCTGTGTGTCCCGGCTTGAGGCGGACGAAATAATCGCCGTGATAGCTTTGACCGAGACCCCCACCGAGATCGGTGCCCAACCGCCGCGAAAAGGTGAGGACTTGAGGGTGGTGGCTCACGATTGCATCGACCTGCGCGATTTGTCTGCTCGACTCGTCGAGCGAAGTGCCGGGGACGGTATAATAGTCCATGTTGAAGCTGCCCTGATCGACCTTGGGCATAAAACCGGTCGGGACCTTCGCATAGCTCAGATACCCAAGCGCTAGCAGGGGAACGAGAGCGATCGCGAGCACCCACGGTCGGCGTGCGAGCCCATCGAGAGCACGGTCGTGGTGCCGGGCCAGCCAGCCTTCACCGGCACCGCCGGGGTCGCGCCATTTGCTAAAATCCACGATCCGGCGGGTAAGCACCGGCACCACGAACGCAGTCATGGCCCAGGAAATGCCCAGGGCTGCTGCCATCGTGATCGACAACGCCTTTGAAAAGGCGCCGGTTACTCCGCTCAGGAAGGATAGTGGCAGGAAGACGATTAACGTGGCGAGGCTCGATCCTGCGAGTGGAACCATGAACTCGCGGGCCGCGGGTAGCACGGCGGCCTTGCCGTTCTCGCCATGTGCCTCGTTTGCGCCCGCTCGTCGGGCAATTTGCTCGACCATGACGATCACGTCATCAATGAGCAGCCCCACCGCCGCAGCGATACCGCCAAGCGTCATCAGGTTGAAGCTCATCTTCATCATGCTGAGCACGAGAACGGTCGCTGCCAGGGTCGCAGGAACGACGATTACGGCGACCAAAGTCACTCGCCAGCTGCGCAGGAACAACAGCAGGACGCCGGCCGCGAGCACCAGCCCGATCAGCACTGCGTCGCGCACGCTCGACACCGATTGCGTGACGAGTTCGCTCTGATCATACCAATTGATGAGCTTCACCCCTGGCGGCAGGCGATAGTTTGCAAGCGCCTGCGCCACGGACTTGGCGATCTGGACTGAGTTGCCGTCCGGTTGCTGGTAGATATTGAAAAGCACCGCCGGGTGCCCGTCCTCGACAACGCGCGTCCATTGAGGTGCCACGCCGTCTTGAACTGTCGCGAGATCGCGCACGCGCACGGTTCCGACCGGATCGGATCGGACGACGATCTCGCCAACGGCGGATGCGCTGATAATGCTGCGGTCGGCTAGAACCAGCGAAAGCCGCCCGCGATCCTGGATTTTGCCGACCGCGCTCAACACGTTGCCTGAGCGGATCGCGGTCGCTAGGTCGCTCATCGCCAGACCGTAGCTGGCGAGTCGGTTTGGATCGGCCAGCACCTGTACTTCCGCCGTATCACCGCCCTGAACCTCGACGCGGGCAAGCCCGGGTATCGACGACAGAAGCGGCGTGATTTCGTACCGGGCAAGATCCTGCAAAGCGACAGGTGAGATGGACTTTGAAACGAGCGCGTAGGAAATGACAGGGAAGACCGTGGGGTCCATCCTTCGCACATTGTAGTTGGTTCCCGGCGGAAGGGAGCCGATCGTGCGTGCGATGGCCGTGTCGACCAGTAACGTGCTGGCCACCATGTCGCGACCCCAACCGAAATCGATCGAGATCTGGGCTGAGCCTCGGGTCGTTTCCGATCGAACGTCACGAACGCCTGGAATGCTGCGAATCGCCTCCTCAACGGGGCGGGTGACGATAAGCGCCATTTGATCGGCGGGCCGACTGCCGGCATCAAGATCAACCAGCACGCGCGGGAACGAGACCTGCGGGAACAGGCCGAGCGGCAGCGACAGCGCCGCCGCGATGCCGGCCAGCGCCATTGCCATAGCAATCATCACGAATGCACGGGATTGCCGGCCAAGCAGTCTTTCAAACATCAGCGGGCGATCGAACGGACGGCTTGGCCATCCTGTACTTGATAGGCCCCGTCCACGATCAGCGGCCGGTTAAGCAGTATCGGTCCTTTGACCACATCGAGCTGCTCGCCCGCCAAAAGAAGTTCGATCTTGATGAGGTGCGCTTTGCCGGCGACGAGCTGGAAGATGCTCGTAGGCCCGTTGGCGGTGACCACGGCGCGGTGGGGCACGATCCATCCGGCGACCTCGCCTATGGCGATATCGCCGCGCAGTGCTTCGTTCGGAAGCACCGCGCCTGCCGGTAGCGAGAGGTCCACATTGATCATGTGCGTCTTTGGATTGAGCACTCCGTCCACCCGCACCACATGAGCCGGGATTGGTGGGCCCCCATTCAGGCGAACCACCTTGGCGCTTTGTCCCACTTGGACGCGGCCGGCTTTGGCGGGATCCAGCCCGACGGTCGCGACGATGCTTCCCGTTCGTGCCAAGGTCACCAAAGGTGCACCGGCTTGTGTTCGATCACCTTGTGCGACTGACACCGTGGTGACAACGCCGCCGAATGGCGCGGTAAGCGTTCGCGTCGGCTGTCCTGCACCCGACCGTCGCAAGGCCGTAATGGCAGCTTGGGCGTCGCTGACCACCTTTTCCGCCTGAACGAGTTGGTCGCGCGTCGCGAGCTGTTGCGTCAGCAACTGCGCCGTCGTTGCCCGCTGCTTTTGCGCTGCGGAAAGCGATGTGATTGCCTGCTGATACGCACTTACCGACGATGGGTCGGTGGTGAATACCATGAGCACTTGTCCCGCGCGCACCGTCGAGCCCGGCATCACCGCGAGGCGCGACACTTGGCCGGGTTGGGGCACGCTGATGGTTTCTGAGCCGTTTACCCCTGGCGCGGCGCTGCCATAGGCTGTCGCCCACTCGGGAGCGGTGCCCCGCTCAATTTTCTGCAGGCTCACGAGCACCGAAGGCGTAGGAGCAGGATCGGACGGCGATGAACTGCCGCACCCAGCCAGCAGGGCCAGAGGCAGAAGGGCGAGCGGCTTCATCGCCGCACTTCGGTGTTATCCAGACCCGGCAAGATTTCGACGGGGGTAGCCCGGCGCCTACCAGAGTTTGTAGCGCCACCTGCCGGTCGAGCAGTCCCAGCTCCAGAGTTACCACTTCCTGCTCCTTGGTGTAGCGATTGACGACAAGATCAACATAGCTGCGCTCGTCGAGATTGGAGGCGCCGAAGGCATTGGCGGCGCGTTCTGCAGCCAGCCTTGCTGCCGGAAGATCACGGCGCACGATGGCAAGTTGCTCGGACAGCAGGTCCATTTCGGACAGAAGTGCGCCAACCTGGCCGGCTGCTGCCGCAAGGCGCGCCGAATAGTCCCCATGGAGCTGAGCCCGGGTCGCATTCGCAATGGCGACATTGCCTTGATTGCGATCGAAGATCGGCAGCCCGATCGTGGCTTGCGGCCCGCCGTTGATGACACTGCTGTTGTCGCTGCTGGCGGTCGCCCCGAGAATCAGATCGGGAAACTGCGACAGGATCGCCACCCGGACATTGGCGTCTTGGGCGTCATATCCGAGGCGGAGCGCCACGAGGTCAGGACGCCGATCGGCCAATGTTGTCAGATCCGCGCGGATCGTGGCCGGATTGAAGGGAGGCAGATCAATCGTCCCCCTAGCGGAACGACGGCATCAGGCACCAGTCCGAGCAGCGCGTTGAGCTGGTGCCTGAGCGAGAGTTGCCGCTGATCCAGCGCTTGCAAGGCGGCTCGCGCCGATTCCAGAGCGACAAGCGTGGGTGCCGCCGTGACCAGAGTGACGTTACCGGCTGCAAGCGCATGCTGGAGAACGGCGTTGCGGTGGGAGAGAAGGCCGAAAGCCTCGACCAGCAGGGGCCGGCTTTGCTCACCTGCGATCAATTCTACCGCGAGTTGCCGTGCCTGTCCGGCGACCTGCCATTCGTTCCAGAGGATTTCGGCATCGATCTGTTGGGCCGCATAGCCCGCCGCCTGCCGCCGCGCACGGTAGGTGATGAGCGATTTAATGTCTTGCGTCAGGCCAACATTCCATCCGGTCACGGTGCCAGCTCCCGAGATCAGAGGGAGTAACGCGCCGGCAAGCGAGGGGTTTGGCAGGATACCGGATTGCAGGAGTTGAGCTTGCGCGAGCCCGTGCTTTCCGCGCGCCGCGCGCAGATCAGGATTGTTTTGAAGCGCCAGCGCAGTGACTTGAGCGACACTAAGCGGCGCTCCCGGTACGAAACCAGGGAGCGCCGCGACCGAGGGTGCCAGAGGGGGCGTTTGCACCAGCGAGAGGGGGAATAATGCGCGCAGCCAGCCAGCGCCAAGGGGGCAAAGAGCAGCAGGGAGCGCACGGTGGCGGCCCGGTTCGTCGGCAGTGGCAGTGGCATCGGTCCTCCCGTTCAGCGCCGTGTCTTCGACCCGGGCCACGCAGCCTATAGTGCTGCGATCAGCTATCAGGTGTGCATCAATCGGGATGCGCGCCTTCGGCCTGGTTCTCCAGAACCCTGCCCGTTTTTGCATCGACGCCGACTTCATAAGTCTTGCCGTGGCTTATCACGTCGAAAGAGTAGCGCAGGCCCGTGCCGCCCGCTTCCTTTTCCAGTTCTTGGTCGGTGATTTTGCCGGGCCGGGCGTGAAGCGCCGTCGCCCGCGCCGTCGCCAGTGACACCTTCGCCGTCGGCATGAGTTCGGAACCTGCCATGTGCCCAGTTGCCGCTTGAGCGCCGCTGGCGATCAACGTGGCAGCGGCCAGCGCGATGAGATAGTTACGCATTGTGACTCTCCTGAGGCTTCATTGCCTCTGTGATCCGGCCTACACCCCCCTACATTCGCGGAACCTCAATTGGACATTAGGAATTCCTAACTTGTGTGGCGAAGATTCATTAGCACCATAGGCGTACTCGCATAGGAAAGGCGGCCCTGACGATGAAGCTGCTGCTACTCGAGGATGACGATGCGACACGTTCGCATATCGAGAAGGCTCTGACCTCGGCCGGGCATGTTGTCGATGTATGCCTAACTGGACCAGATGCAGTATTTCTTGCGAGCAGTAACGAATATTCGGTTATCATTCTTGACCGCATGGTGCCAGAACTTGATGGTCTCTCCGCGTTGAAGCAGCTGCGCGCTCAAGGAGTCTCTACGCCGGCAATCCTGCTGACCGGAATGGACGGCATCAGGGATCGGGTCGAAGGCCTCGAGGGCGGAGCAGATGACTATCTGGTGAAGCCGTTTGCGACCACCGAACTTGTCGCCCGGGTGGCGGCGCTTGCCCGGCGCCCACCGTCCGTCGATGCCATCACGATGTTGAGGGTGGGCGACCTGGAACTGGACCTCCTGAAGAGAACGGTAAGCCGGGCGGGACGCCGCATTGAGCTCCAAGCGCAGGAAATGAAGCTTCTCGAATACCTTATGCGTCACAAGGGCGAAGTCGTAACTCGGACGATGATGCTCGAAAATGTCTGGTCGTTTCACTTCGACCCGCAGACCAATCTCATCGAGAGCCACATGAGCCGGTTGCGAGCGAAGATCGATCGCGGATTTGACGCGGACCTGATCCACACCATTCGCGGCTCCGGTTACCGGATCGAAGCGTCGCCGCCATGAAAAAAACCAGCTCCTTCAACAGCGCCGCTTTTCGCTTTGCCCTGCTAATTGCAGGGCTTTTCGCCGTGGGCTCGATCGTCTTGCTGACGATCGTCGAACATTCGCTTCGCGCTTATGCAGCCGAGGCGACAGCAGTTGGCCTTCGATCGGAACTGGCTGTTCTGACAGAAGATTGGCCGGATGGCGGCAAGCAGGAAGTGATTGATAGCATCCGCCGTCGCCAACGATCAGCATTCGAGCAACCGTTCCACTATCTGCTGCTGGATGCCGACAGCAAACGTCTGGCGGGGGATCTGCCGGTGACTGCCGCCCGGCCCGGATGGGGCCGCGTTACTTTCGTGGACGACAGGCCTCAACTAGGTGAACCGAGCGATGCGGAGACCTTCCAGACCCTCGGCACACGACTATCAGACGGCTCGCTGCTGGTGGTCGCCACCGATACTTTCGACGTGCAGAGCGTTCGCCATCGGCTTGTGGCGTTCACGATCGGCTCGAGCATTGCATTGACCATTCTGGCCCTCATTGGCGGCTATTTGATCGGGCTGATGTTCCTGCGCCGGCTTGATCGCGTTAACGGTGCGGTGGCGCGCATCATGTCGGGAGACATGACAGAACGCTTGCCCGCGATCGGCATGAGCGCAGAGTTCGATCACCTGTCCACGAACCTCAATGCTATGCTGGACCGGATCGCAGCGTTGATGGAAGGGTTGCGACAGGTATCGACTGATATCGCGCATGACCTGCGGACGCCGTTAACGCGGCTCCAACAGCGACTGGAAGCGATGCGGGGCAGTGAATCCGAGGCTGCCTACGAGACCGGCATCTCAGATGCCTTGACGCAGATCGGCGAAATCCACGTGATATTCAGAGCCCTGCTTCGCATCGGGCAGATCGAGGGAGGCGAACGAGGGTCTCTCGTCCGGATTGATCTGTCCGAATTGATGAGGCGGTTGGAGGAAGCCTATCAGCCCGTTGCTGAGGACGCGGGGAAGACTTTGCGCGCTGCGATCGATGACGGCATCGCCGTAGTTGGGGACGCAGAATTGATTGCCCAGCTCCTCACCAACCTGATCGACAACGCGCTTGTCCACACGCCCCCTGGTACGAACATCACATTTGCTTTGCATGAAGGGGCTGCCGGCGTGGTTGTCATGGTCTCGGACAACGGACCCGGCGTACCTGCAGATCAGCACGGCAAAATTCTCCGACGCTTCTATCGGCTAGACCAGAGCAGACATACGCCCGGCGCCGGCCTTGGGCTGGCGTTGGTCGCCTCGATCGCTGCGTTGCACGGGGCAGAGCTATTGCTGGAGGACAACGAACCCGGATTGCGGATTCATCTGCGGTTCGCTGCCGCCGCGTGCTCATAACAGTTAATTCTACCAGCATCGCACAAGGAGCCATAGCGTGAAATCTTCGATCATTGCCACCATGGTGGCTGCGGCTGCGGCCGCCCTGGCTGGGGTTGCCCATGCTGACGCGACTCCGGACTATTCGTTGACCAACAGCATTCCGCTCGGGTCTCCCGACCGGTGGGACTATGCCGTATTCGATGGTCCTACGATGCGGGTCTATGTGGCGCATGGTGAGCGGCTTACGGTCCTCGATGCGCGAACAGGAGAGTTGATCGGACAGGTTGAAGGCATAGCGGGCGGCACCCATGGCACCGCCATATCGGATCGAGAAGGCCTCGGCTTTACCGACGACGGCGAGAAGGGAGAGGTCGTCGCGTTCGATCTCAAAACGCTAAAGATCATTGGTCATATTCCCGCAGGGGCAGATGCAGATGGCATGGTCCGTGATCCCGCTACCGGCCATATATTCGTGATCGAGGGCGATCCAGGAACGGTGACCGTGATTGATCCTGCGCAGAGGAAAGCTATTGCAACGATCAACGCGGGCGAAAAAATGGAATATGCCGCTGCGGACGGCCAAGGCCACGTCTTCGTAGCGGGCGAGGCGAATAGTGATGTGGTTGAGATTGATGCACACACCAACAGGATCATGGCGCGTTGGCCGGCGCCAAATTGCAGGAGCCCCCACGGCCTTGCGCTCGACAAGGCTGGGCAGCGCCTGTTCATGGGGTGCGCCAACGCCCGGTTGATGGTGCTCGACGCGCATTCCGGCCATGTTGTTGCCGACCTTGCTATCGGCTCGGGGAGCGACGCAATTGCCTTCGATCCCGTCCGGAAGCGGGTGTTCAGCTCCAACGGACGCGATGGGACGGTCACGATCTACCAGCAAATCTCCGCCGACGAATATACCGTGCGGGCGCCGATCCGTACGGCGGTGAGCGGCAGGACCATGACCCTCGATCCGGCGACCGGCCGGCTGTTCGTCATTGCTGCCGATACCGATCCCAGCTCAACGCCGGGTGGCCGGCCGCATATAAGGCCCGGAACTGTACGCGCTCTCATCTATGATCCCGTTCAGTGAGCATGGATCAGCCTGCCTTGAAGGAGCTACATTGTAGGGCGAGCCAAACCGACGCGCAGATTGCCTTGAGCAAGGTACCAGAAGTCACACTCGTGTTCTGGATCATAAAAATCCTGGCGACGACGCTTGGTGAGACCGGCGGCGACACCGTGAGCATGACGATGAACCTTGGCTATTTGGTTGGGACCGCGATATTCGCAACCCTCCTCGTCATCTTCGTTGTCTGGCAGATCAGGGCTGAACGCTTCCATCCGGTTCTATATTGGGCAACCATCATTGCCTCAACCACGGCCGGAACGACCATGGCGGACTTTTCCGATCGCTCGCTCGGTATCGGTTATCCCGGCGGCGCGACGTTGCTCCTCGTCTGCGTGCTGGCTTCGCTGGCAGTCTGGCATTTTACCTTGGGATCGGTATCGGCGGACACGGTACGGACGCCGAAAGCGGAGATCTTCTACTGGGTTGACGTCCCCCCTGTTTTTTCATCCATTTTAAGCGAGAGTTTCCCGGTCTTGTAAAGCCTTCGGGCAAGGAGATTCCATGCGGCTCACGCGCTACACCGACTATGCCCTGCGAGTGCTCATTTATCTGGGCGCCCGGCCCGACATGCAGTGTTCAATCGCCGAGATATCGCGCGCTTATGACATCTCGCAGAACCACCTGATGAAGGTGGTCAACGATCTGGTAAATGCCGGCTACCTGGCGAGCGCGCGTGGTCGGTTTGGTGGGATTAAGCTTGCCAGACCGGCCGAGGAGATCAATGTGGGATCTGTCATACGGCACACCGAAGATGGCTTCGATCTGGTTGATTGCGGCGATTGTATCATCGCCCCCGCTTGCGGATTGACCGGTGCATTGCGGCAGGCGCTCGCTGCCTTTTTAAATGTGCTGGACGGCTACACGCTGGCGAATCTCGTCACCAATCCGGCAGAGCTTGGCATGCTGTTTAGCGCAGCAAAGAAGCGGGATCTGCCTCAGGCCGGCTAAAATAACGCAGTTGTAACAATTGCGAACTGCCACAGCCGTTTTCAGCGATGCTCTGCCATATAGTTTGCGAGGACGATCGCGTGATTGTGCTGCTCGTCTCGTGCGGCATATAGCAACGTGCTGGGACCGCTGCTGAGCAATTTCGCCAGTTCGGCTACCGCAACGGGGTTGGCATCCAGTTCTTCCCGGTAGCGGCGGTTGAAATCGGCCCAAAGCTCTGGGTCATGCCCAAACCACTTCCGCAGTTCAGTGCTGGGAGCGATATTCTTGAACCACGATGTCAAAACAGCGGCATCTCGGCGCAGGCCACGCGGCCAAAGTCGATCCACTAGAATCCTGTTTCCGTCCTGCTTTACAGGAGGATCATAAGCACGTTTGATACGAATGGGCTGCACAATGGTCACGGTGCCTGCTCAGTCACCCGTGTCAGCGATGCACTGCTCTGCGTGCAAGATATTCTCGACGTGGCTCATTTTCATCTCGGCTAGAGCGGCATGCAACTTTTCGTCACGGACACGCGGAAGCAGGTCATCGAGCTTGCGGACAACCCAGGCTTGGCCGCGATTCAGGAAAGTGAGCCGTTCACAGGGGTCAACGATGGCCATAGCCTTGCCATAAAATGCGCCGCATGCTGCCGAGGGGATGACGCCAATCCGTTTGATCTGGCCGGCGAGCATTGCACACCATTGTGCCTCATCCGCGTGTATCGCCTGTACTAGGTCCGCAAGCGCCGGATCGCTGAAGGCTTTCGCACTTTCGAGCGTGACGCGTGCGCCGGCGCGTTCGGCTTCGAGAAGCGCGTTGAGCGCAGCGGCGATCTCATCGCGGCCAGCATAACCCATATAAACGTCATCGCTCTGGGATGCGTAGCACACTGGGGAGGCGGGCTCATCGATCATGCGGCGATGGCCGCGGCGGCACGCAAGCCGGTTCGAATACGCGCCATAATACCTTCGTCGGCCTTGGTGGAATGGACCGCATAAGCAGAATAGGAGAATTCGGGACTATCCGGCACCAGCGCTAGTCGGCCTTCCTCCAAATAGGAGCGTACGAATCCCTTGCGAAAATAGCCAGTTCCGCCTGTGGCCAGGATATAATCAAGCGCGAGCGGACCGTAGCTGATTGCAACGACGGAATTGGCCCGATCGGGAAAGGCAGCCTGGTAGCTTGCTGCGAATTCTTCGCCCCAGTCGATAAGGACATGATCTTCAGCCCCTAGCACCCGATCGGTAGGCGTGGTGCGCACCAGCACCAGTTTCTCTTCGAAAAGCAATTCTGCAATCACGCCGGGGCGGCGTGGTGCGCCATAGAGGATCGCGACATCGAGCGAACCATCCTGGACCTGCTCCATGAGATTTTCAGCGCTATCGATCTGCGTGCTTACCGCGAACTCGGGACATTCGCGGCGCATCCACAACAGCCAGTGGCGTAACAATGGGCTCCACAAGCTGAGCTCAGCGCCGATGGTGACCACACTCTCGCGTCCCGGAGGAAGAGCCACCGATCGGCGGGCGCGTTCCCAAACCTGCACAAGCGTGGTTGCGAACCGGAGAAATTGCTCGCCGGCGGGCGTGAGCTTTGCACCTGATTTGTTACGGATGAAGACCGGCCGATCGAGTTGCTCTTCGAGTACGCGGATCCGTGCGCTGACTGCTGTTTGGGTCAAATTGAGGTTAGCGGCTGCACTCACGAACGTGCCGGTTTTTACGACTTCCAGGAATGTCCGCGCGACCCCGATATCCATGCAGCACTCATTTTCTGTTTATATTGCAATTATATTCATTTGCATGCCGACAATAGCAGAGCGAACAAGGTTGGGAAAGGAGGCCCTGCCATTATGCAATATCCCGGGCCAATCCGGCCGGAGAGGTCGTCGGGTCCTTATCGGCGGATATGGCCGATCATTCTGACACTACTGTGTGCTGGAGGGTGGCAGTTGATATATTGGCTTTGCGCGAGCAAAATCGTGAGCGAAGATACTGTTACAATGGCAATTGTGATCATTGTCCCGCTCGCGACTTTCGGGCTCGCAGGCAACGGGGCCCAGGAGCTGTTTTGCAGGATATCCCGTCATCGCAGCGGCGCACCATCCTCAAAAGCGCCCGTTGAACCCATTGATTGATCAAAAGATTGATCTGGCTGTCCCTTTCGGAACACGAGCAATGGCTGCGCCTCACCTCAGACAAGCGCGACATGGTGGCTCGACAAAAAATCCTCCATCATACTCACTCATTATTCTAAAAGGAGAATATTGCCATGGCATTTACGCTTCCCGAACTCCCCTTTGACAAGTCCGCGCTTGAACCCGTGCTTTCGGCAGAAAGCTTCGACTTTCATCATGGCAAGCACCACAGGGCCTATATCGATAAGGTCAATGGCTGGATCGACGAAAAGGGCCTGGCCGGCAAAACGATCATCGACATCGTGGAGTTTGCGAACGAACGCGGTGACAAGCCGCTTTTCAACAACGCGGCCCAGGTCTGGAACCACAGCTTCTTCTGGCAGTGTCTGGCGCCGGTCGACGCGACCAAACCATCGGGAAAACTCAGAACGATGATCGAGAGTGGGTTTGGCTCGCAACAGGGGTTGATCGAGAAGCTGGCCGCCGAGGCGGTCAGCCATTTCGCGAGCGGCTGGGCCTGGTTGATCCTCGAAGGAGACAATCTCAGGATCACATCGCTTCACGACGCCGATACACCGATCGTAAACAGCATGGCCCCGTTGCTGACAATCGATGTCTGGGAACATGCTTATTATATTGACTACCGCAATGCGCGGCCGAAGTTTGCCGAAGAGCTGCTCGCCAAAGCGATCAACTGGGATTTCGTTTCGCGCAATCTCGACGGCGCGGGCGCGGCACGGGCCGACCAAGCCCAATAGTCGCTTGATCCATTAACCGCAATAATATCGCTACAAACAATCAATAACATTCGTTTGTTAGGGGCACGGAGAGCTGGGATAAGGAGGCCTTATCAGAATGAGGAATGAGCATGACCATTCAGCTCGGGCAGATCGCGCCGGATTTCGTGCAGGACAGCACTGAAGGACGTATCGGCTTTCATGATTGGCTAGGAGGTTCGTGGGGCGTGCTCTTCAGTCACCCCAAGGATTTCACGCCGGTTTGCACGACAGAACTGGCTGAGGTTGGACGGCTCCGACCCGAGTGGCGCCGTCGAAACGTCAAGGTTATCGGGTTGTCGATCGATCCTGTCGAGGCGCACCGGATCTGGGAGGCCGATATCGAAGCGACACAAGGGCAAAAGGTCAACTTTCCGATGCTCGCCGATAACGATCGAACGGTTTCTCAGCTTTATGGCATGATTCATCCGCAAAGCGACCCGGCCGTCACCGTCCGCTCCGTCTTCGTCATCGATCCGCTCAAAAAGGTCAGGCTGATCCTCACCTATCCGCCGAGCGCGGGACGCAATTTTGCCGAGGTCCTGCGAACGATCGACAGCCTGCAACTGACCGATCGTCGCAGCGTAGCCACGCCCGTGAACTGGCAGCCCGGACAGCCGGTTATCGTGTCCCCGAATCTGTCGAATGAGGAAGCCGCACGGCAATTTCCGCAAGGCTACAAAACGCTCAAGCCCTATTTGCGGATTGTTGATCTCGAGGAAGGCATGGCAGATGGTCGCCCCGCCGCAGCTTAATGAGGTATCAGAACTAACTGGTAGCGATGGCATCGCTGATCTGTTTGAACGGAATCGGCGCTGGGCGAATCGCAAGACTCTGACCGATCCACATTTTTTCGAACGGCTCGTCGGCCAGCAAAGTCCGCAATATTTCTGGGTGGGATGTTCCGATAGTCGCGTGCCTGCAACAGAAATCGTCGATCTCGAACCGGGCGAAATGTTCGTCCACCGCAACATCGCAAATCTTGCGCCGGCGAACGATGTCAATTTCAACGCCGCCCTCCTGTTCTCCGTTAACGTACTGCGCGTTCGACATATCCTTGTCGTAGGCCATTATTGCTGCGGGGGCATTCGCGCGTCCCGGAAAGCTTTAGCAAATGATGCCGTCGGAATGTGGCTCGCGCCTGTTCGGGCCTTGTGCTGGCAGCATCGTGGCACGCTCTATGCCTTGCCAGACGAACAAGCGCGGGAAGACCGACTTTGCGAACTTAATGTCGTTTCCCAGGTCGAGAAGCTCTGCGCCAATCCGCTGGTCAAGCAGGCATGGGAGGATGGCTACGATCTGACGGTGCATGGGCTCATTTACGCTATTGGGGATGGGCTCTTGCAGAGAGTCTGCGCCCCTGTCTCTGGGATTTATGCGGGTGGCGCCGGTGTCGTGAGTGACGATGACGATGACTATCAGAATATCCTGTGAACGATCGGACGCTCTGTGCGCAAGGGGCTTGGACTTATCCCGAGAATATGGCGAGCTCGCCCAACTTTGCGAGGGTGCCTCCGCAGCGGACCGCGAACTCGACGCGCGGATCGCCCGCGCCATGTTTCCCGGCCTGGCGGATCTGCACCCGCTCGAGATTGCGGTTTGGCGCCATGGCGACGGCAGCCGCATCCGTGCACTGCGCTATTCCGCGGATAAGAATGCAGCGATGACGCTTGTTCCGATAGGTCATTGGATTGAAGCTGATGCTGGTCTGCGTGGTCACGTTTGGGTTTACGGCCCGCGCGGCGACGAGGCAGTATCGGCAAATCATGATCTGGAACCGCTGGCGATATCAGCGGCATGTCTACGCAGCCACGCGCGGGCCAAGGCGAGGTCATAGCCGCTTTAATGGCCGCCATTCAACAAATTTGCCCATCAACACTCTGTTTAGGAGAAAAAAAGGTGCTCATCACCGTATATCATGGTGCCGACGTCGACACTGCAAAGTTCAAAGGAACGATGTATTTCGACGCCATTCCTGCTCGCGGCGAAGAACTCGAAATAGATAATAGGAACTATGTTGTCGGCCGCGTATGGCACCTACCAAATGTTTTCTACGCAGGCGCAAAACTTGCAATCCTGATCAATGAGACAGCCGAAGACATCGCTGCATCGCCTAAGCGCACGTTGGCAAGTGCGTAATTGATGCTCTATCCGAATCTATTCCTGCAACTGGTAGGAGGATTAGCTATGGGAATGACTACCACTTCCATAGCTCATTCCAATGGCTCCGAGCCTTGGGGTTGGTTCTGCGTTACGGTTCGAGGACATCGAATCTTCTTTTGGCGAAGAGGGCCGGATGCCAGCAGCGCAAGCCGTCGCGCTTATTGCAATACCGGTTGGCACGCCTCTTTCCGATGCTCGAGCGACTTTGGAACGGGCCGGTGCGCGCTGCAACATGCAACGTCTTCACCCTTCGATCATGGAGTGTATTTACGCCCAACGGGTCACGGTCGATGATTATTATCCCGCAGACATCATATGGACGACGCGCCTGCACGGGGATGGTGTTCGCGTCACAGGGATGACTGTTAGCCGGGCTTTCGATAAACACTGATCTCCCCAGTGCAGGAAGTGCACCGAATTTCCCTGCAGAGTAGCTTTTCCAACCCAAGCAGTTGTTGCGATAAAGCGTGGGTGACCCTATCCGTCTGGCGATTGGCGTTGCTCGCTTGCAATTACATTGCGGGAAACGATCCGGAGGGGGCGGCGACTGCGGGGGCCCACGATCCGTATCCAGCAGACCGGACTGGACCATAAGGTCGGCCATAGCTTCGATACCCTTGCCAATTCTGGCAGTCCACACGTTCTCAATGCATCATGGTGGGCTCTTGCTAGTTTGTTGCTCCGCCACGAGCCATCATCACAACGGCTTTTTTACCTTTGACGCCGAGTGCCGCCAAAGCAATACGGATGATTTTCCGATGATCGGCTGACCCTGGGAAAAGATTTGCCCATTCTGGCGCGCCTGCATTCTTGGTTTCGGCCCAGATCCGTGCAGCAACGAGTTCAATCTCGCGTTTTTCTGGCAACCGTGCATTATTCATGCATGCTACAATTGCAGGATATTTACGCGGACTTGGTTGCATGGCTTTATTCCTTCAAATCAAGTGAATATCGACTCAACAGATTTGCTCTTCTGTCCGGAAGCGGCTTCGATTGACATAACGGTTTTACCAAACACGCTTTGTTTGCTCGGCGCACAAATTTCACGTTGCGCTCTGCGGAGTCCAACGATCGCAACCCGTAAATTCAAGGCGATCGATGCATCCCAGCCACCTTAATAACCTTGTACTTTGTTTTTTGCGCATCTATCCGGCTCCGCCAAACGCTTCCCTCTGACCATCCGCAGAAAATCGAAATCAGGCTGAAGATCGTGATAATCGGCAGCATTCGAGTCCCTTGATGGGTTGCTAAAAGAATGGTTGCCACGATGAGAAATCCGGCGACCGGCCCCAGTTCCGGATGGTGAGTGACTTTAAAGAGGTTCCAGAGAGCCCAGGACACCGCCGCTGCAATGGCAGCGCCGCCAACTAGATCCCCGATAACCTGAAGCAAGATAATTAACAGCTGAATCACAAACCCGCCTTTCGGACCGTGTGAAACAAGTTTTCCCGGAAAACAGGAACCCTGTTTAGGCGTTCAAACTATCTCGTAATGCGATATAATACAACTTTGTTTATTGGTCAAAATGAGAATTTTGAAAATCTCAGGGGACACGGGGGCGGAGAACTCGAACTCAGTTGGCGAAGGTGGTCGGGTGAAAAGAACGTTGATTATGCTCGCCGCCGGGACGAACGATTTTCTCCAGAGCTAAGCTTGTCGATGAAGCCTCGGCGTGCTTCGCCGCATCCGCTAGTGAAACGAGACCGACGAGTCTGCCGGAGGCATCGACAATCGGGACGCGGCGAACCTGTTGTTTGCCCATCCATCGAACGACGCTCTCAACGCTATCTTCTGCAAGACACGATTTGGCCGGTGAAGTCATAGCGTCGCGGATGGCGCATAACGATGATCTTCCCGTGACAACCATACGCGTCACAATGTCGCGATCTGTAACTATCCCCACGAGGGTTTCGCCGTCCATAACGGGGAGCCATCCGACGTCTCTGTCCGCCATTGTCTGTGCGATGGCTTGAACAGTGTCTCTGGGGCACGCGGTAATAACAGTCCGAGTCATGATCTCCGAAACCTTCATGTTTTTCTCCAATGACCATATGACTATGGGATATCGTTCAGTGCATGATCGTTCCCTTTCCTAAGGGCCTGCGCAACAGAATATTTTTGCCGTCGAAGCACAGAAAGTTTGTGGAGAAACGACTTCACCACACTCGAAATTGCCTTTTCATCTCAAGTTTAAATACAAGATCTTTGCGCTATCTGATCAAAAATACTCGTTTGGCTGGCGAGTTTAATAGGCAGATTATCGTTTGTGAGGAGTTACACGAAATGAACTCGCGCAACCGAACGACTTTCAAAAGGTCGCATGAAATCAATCGGTCGAGCACATTTGCAATTCGAATGGCAACCGCTTTCGTTTTGACGGTGGTCGTTCTGGCTGTATTGAAATTCATAAAGGCGGCCGGAATCATTGGCGAGCCGGGCAGGCTTCTCTTTATGGGAATGATCATCATTCCATTAGCTTTGTCTGTCCGAATTTTTCGCTTTTGGCGAAGCATGATAAAGTCGGAGAAGCACCGAAGTCAGAAAATGCCGCCGATCATCGACGCGAGTATGTGGCCTGTGGTGGTAGCGTTTTCAAGAAACGGGGACAGCACTCCGTCTAGCTAAGATCCGGAAGCAGGTCTAAAAACGGTTTCCACCTCACCAGTCTAGTCTTAGCAAACCGCTTGAGAAGACTATTTCAAATAGCTTAAAGGAACATAATACTATCCGCCTTAATCGGATAAAAACATTCTATTTACTGGGAATGTTTTAATTTCCCGGGTAGCAAAACCCATTTTCACCGACAAGAGATCGCATGTAAAATGAGACGTCCTTCCTACCGTGTAGAACTTTTATACTTTCGCTATGTTATTTTGGTGGTTGTCTTCGCATGTGTCGGGTTGTTTCTTTATTTACTAAGCTCTGCCACGGTTATGACCGGAGACATCTTCACGTTGCTGATTGTATTTATTATCCCTGTTGCCGCCTTAGTTTTGGCGACCGATGGGCCTCAGATGGGGGCGGGCTATTCACGAGCCAACGACCAACGGTCTCACCCGCTGGGAGAGAAACGGAATACGGTAAATCCAGGGGCACGCCGGCTTGCGGAAAAAAGCAATGATGACGAGGCATTCGAAGTTGAGGAAAGGCTTTTATTGACGAGGCAGCAGGAGTGAGCGTGTCCGTTTACGGCAGGGTTTTTCAATAACTCACCGAGTTTGAAGCGGTTCGGTTGCGTATCAGGCTATCGCGCCAGCCTGTGGTCGTTTCACGAAGCCTGATCGACTGGTTTCAGACTGTCGATGCGCGCTGCGCGCTTTCAACAAGTCCTGTCGTGAGAGGATGCCGAGGACACGGCGACTGCCCGGATCGACAATCGGAATGCGGCCAATCCCCGAGTCCACCATTAGGTCGGCGACAACCCCGATCGGCGTTTCGGGATAGGCGACCAACAGCGACGCATCGGAAAGCGTCTCAGCCAGACTGGTTTCAATCATCCGATCGTCGATCTGCCAGCGTAGTGCGTCGGTTCGAGAGGCAAGGCCGAGCAAAACGCCATCGGCATCCACAACGGGATAGCTGCGATGCTTGGCATCTTCTTCAAAAAAAACACCTGCTTCGCGGAGCGACATGTCACCCGGGAGCGTTGCCGGATTATGCGTCATCAACTGGTCCGCCTGAACGAGATCGAGGGGATCGACACTATATTCCTGAAGGATATGACGTCCCCGCCGAGCGATTTTTTCGGTAAGGATAGAGCGGCGCATCAGGAGTACACTTATGGCATAAGCGGACGCCGCCGCCGTGATAGCGAGCGGCAGGGCCTCGAAATGGCCGGTCAGCTCGACGGCAAAAAGTGCGCCCGTGATGGGTGCGCGCATTGCGCCGCTCATTATGCCCGCCATGCCGATCATAGCCCATAAACCCGAGCCACCCGGCAGGAAATGCCCGATCAAACTGCCGGCCGCTCCGCCGAGTATAAGCAGGGGGCAAGGACGCCGCCCGACGTTCCCGAACCCAACGCCACGAGCCAGACAATCCCCTTGACCACAAGGAGTGCCAGCACGACCCGCATCGCCAGCGACCCGTCGAGCAAAGCCTGAATACTGGGATAGCCCGCACCAAGCACATGCGTATCGATCAATCCACCGATGCCGACCACGACGCCACCAAGCGCTGGCCACCACATCCAATGGACGGGCAGCCGATGAAACAGGTCCTCGATGCGGTACAGGAATGTTGAGAGTAATGTAGCCTCTAGACCGACAAGAATACCGACACAGGCGGCGGCGCCGATAGGCCATAGTCCCGACGGCGTCAGTGCAACGAAAGAAAACATCGCTCCGCTGCCGATCATCCACGGCCGCCATGCGAAAGCGACGATTACGCCGACGACCACCGGCACGAAACTGCGCGGTTTCCATTCGAAGAGCAGCACCTCGATCGCGAGCAGTATAGCCGCCATCGGAGTGCCAAAAACTGCGGTCATACCGGCGGCGGCCCCTGCAACGAGCAGCGTTTTGCGTTCAGCGGCGCTCAGATGGAAACACTGCGCAAAAAGCGAGCCTATCGCGCCACCCGTCATGATGATCGGCCCCTCGGCTCCGAACGGGCCGCCGCTGCCGATAGACACAGCCGACGAAAGAGGTTTGAGCAACGCAACCTTTAGCGACAACCGGCTTTCGCCGAACAAGATCGTCTCGATCGCTTCGGGGATGCCGTGGCCGCGGATCTTGTCAGAGCCATAGCGTGCCATCAGGCCAACGATCAGACTGCCGATGACCGGAATGGCGATGATCCAGAGTCCGATCGTCGTTTCAGTAATTGCGGCGGGTTGCGCAGAAAACCGTCCGAACCAGAACAGGTTGGTGGCAATGGCAATCAAACGAAGCAGCGTCCACGCGCCGATCGCGCCGCCCGTTCCGACGACGACGGCCATCGCACCCAGCATGAGCATACGCCAGTTCGCACTATGATCGGCCAGTCGATGACTTTCTGTTATGCGTGCCGTTGCGAACGTCATGAAACACCTTTGAACTCAGAGAATGGCCCTTTTATGTCGCAATGCGATACTGTTCAACAGCGAGCGGACGAACGATGACAAGAAGCGGCAGCTTGACGGACCAGGACTATGTCGCGCTGGCCGAATTTCGGCATACGTTGCGGCGTTTTCAGGCATTCAGTGAATCAAAAGCGGCTGAAGTTGGCTTAACGCCGCAACAGCACCAGGCGTTACTCGCGATCCGCGCGGCATCACCCGAAGAAGTGACGGTGGGCTATATCGCGCAAAGGCTTGTTATGAAGCCTCATAGCGCCAGCGGGTTGATCGACCGGTTAGAAGTGCTTGAACTTGTCACGCGACAAGAAACAACGAGCGATCGCCGCCGGTCGATTTTGCAACTCACCGACAAAGCGGAAGTGTTGCTCGCCAGCCTATCCGAAACGCATCGGGACGAGGTTATTCGGCTCAAGCCGTTGCTCGTCGATCTTTTAAAATGGCTGTAACCACCTGTTTTTCTTTAAACTATGTGATGAGGCCGCCAAATTGCTAGCATCGGCGATGGCCTGCTGCGTCTCTGGGCCGGACTCGAAGGTGAAAGGAATTTGATCGCAGGATTGTCCGCATGTTGAAGCGACGGCTCACCGCCAAATTCGACCTCAAGGAAAAAGGACGCGAGCCATGCCCACAGCTGTCATAATCATCGATCTGATGGGGCTAGTTCTGATCGTTCTGGGATTCCATCTGGCATTCCGTCAGGATCTGGTGCGCCGATGGTGTCCAGTGCTCCGCCATGAAAGCCAAGCGCCGGCCCACTTGCAACCGCTGACCGACGAAGATCACGCCCGCTATGCAATGCGCATTTCTGGAGTGATGATCCTTGCTTTTGGTGTGGCCATAACGCTCCTATTTACGCTTTCCCACCTGCGTTGAATTTAATTTTCCAAATCTACTCCAACTGCGAGAAATACGTACCGCAAAATATTTGCGCCATGCCATAAATATTTTGAACTTCGGCGGCAGGCCTCCGTGAGGCAATAGGCGCTCGTCTTCGGACGATGTTCTCACAATGACCTTCGGTTTTGCCGTCGGTCTGTACAGCGACGCGATAGCCATATCATGCCAGTAAAGACTAGCGCGGGCGCAGCGCAGCCCTTCTTCGCGATCGACTCTCAGAAGTTTCTCTTTTCCTTCAGCAGTTATATTGCTGCAGCGGCTACGCTTGCGATAGCCTTTTCCGCAAGTTTGCCGCGCCCATGGTGGGCACTTCTCACCGTCTACGTCACCGCGCAACCTATGGCAGGGGCCTTCAGGCCCAAGATCTTTTATCGGCTGGGCGGTATAGTGACGGGTGCTGTGGTTACGGTCGCGCTGGTTCCGAACCTGCAGAATTCGCCCGAGCTTCTGATATTGTGCCTGGCGGCCTGGACAGGCTTTTGCATCTATCTTGCCGTTCTCGACCGTACGCCACGTGCCTTCCTTTTCCAGATGGCAGCGTTCAGCTCAGCCGTGATCAGTTTTCCTTATCTCGACGACCCGGGTAATATCTTCACCACAACCATATCCCGGGTCGAGGAAATGACGGTGGCCATCGTGTGCGTTTCGATCGCACACGCTCTGCTCCAGCCATGGAGCGCCACTCCGGTCATCCGCAGCAAGGCAGAAGCTTTTCTCGCGCACGCTTCGCGCTGGACCGCCGAGGCGCTGAGAAGCCGCCATACGTCGCTGGAATATGAACATCGTCGGACCCTTGCCGCCGACGTGACCGAACTCGGCATGATCGCCATTCACCTTCCTTTCGATCAACGCGCGGCGCCAGCAACGCGACGGTTGGTCTTGAGCCTGCAAGAACGTCTGGCAACGGTGCTTCCATTGGCATCGGCTGCAGCAAACCGGCTCGACCTTCTGCGGGGGATTTCGCCGCTCGACGCCCCGCTTGAGGCGTTGATCGACGACGTCATCCTCTGGCTTGGCGGAGTGATCGACACGCCCGGCGCTGTTGAGCATGCGCTTGTTGATCGGTGTCGATCCCTGGCAGCCCTTCATGAACAAACCGCCGACTGGGAGGGGCTTTTGGTCGTCAGCGTCTGCGAGCGGGTAGCTGAATTTCTGGAGGCGCTGGATGACAGCCGCCGGCTCGTCCAGCAAATTGGGGGTGCGCACGAAGGGCCACAGGCTGTCACGCCAGAAACGGTTCGCGAAAGTTACCCACTTGCGCGGGACCATAGCGTCGCGGCGCTTGCTGGTCTCGCAACGGCCACGGCGATCGCGCTCTATTGCGCGGTGTGGATTCTCCTGGCCTGGCCCAATGGATCGGCCACGGCTGCTTTTGCCGCGCTAATCACCTGCTCGTTC
This sequence comes from Sphingomonas paeninsulae, assembly GCF_003660165.1. Lineage (NCBI taxonomy): Bacteria > Pseudomonadati > Pseudomonadota > Alphaproteobacteria > Sphingomonadales > Sphingomonadaceae > Sphingomonas > Sphingomonas paeninsulae. The sequence continues at coordinate 92,349 of NZ_CP032827.1, read as the reverse complement.
GCGGTGCAGGACGACCCGGCGCCCGTGATTGGTCGTTACCTTGGCGCGACGCTGATGACATTCCCGCTGGCGGCGCTCTATTTGTTTGTGATCTTGCCACGCGTCGATGGCTACGGAATGCTAATCGTCACTCTTGCGCCAGCGTTGCTCTGGATGGGCTATATCCAGGCGGACCCCCCGCGGTCCGCACGGGCTTTACCGATGTTTTCCTGTTTCATCGTCGGCCTTGGTTTTCTGGCGCGCTTTCAGGCGGACTTTGCCGTGTTCATCAACACCGGGCTTGCCCAGGTGGGGGGTGTCGTGACGACGCTCGCCGTGACCAAGTTGTTTCGTTCGACCAATGTACTGTGGACGGCGCGCCGGATCGTGCTTGGAAATTGGGCTGACCTCGAGCAACTCGCTAACATTCGCAGACCGTTCGAAGCCGAACGCTGGACGGGCCTGGCCGTCGACCGGCTGGGACAGATCGCTGCGCGTATGGCGGTTGCACCGGCCGGCGATGCGCTGCACGAGGCCGATGGTCTGGCTGACCTGCGTATCGGCCGGAACATCATCCCGATCCGGCGCGCGCTGGTCGCCGTGCCGCATGACATCCGTCACGCCCTCGGCATGGTGCTGTCTGAGACATCCTCCTTATTTCGCGCGCGCCGGCAAGCCAGTGAAGCCGTGTCACCCCCGGCGTCTTTGCTTGAGGCGATCGATGCAGCAATCGACGATATGCTTGCGAGCGCGCAGCTTGCGCCACGCCATCAAGCGCTGTTGGCGCTCGTCGGTATGCGGTGCAACCTGTTCCCGGCAGCGCTGCCTTTCGAGAGTGCGCGCGCGCGATGATCGAGGAACTGCATCTCTTTGGTGTTTACATGCCAGCTGCGCTCGTCTGGGCGGTTGTAGCGGGGGTTCTTGCTTATTGTCTTCGCAATCTGCTGCAGCGCCTCCCTTTCTCCCAATTGCTTTGGCACCCGGGCGTTCTCGAGCTGGCGCTGTTCGCGACGCTTTGGTGGGCTCTCACCTTCCTTGCCGACAATTTCCTCTCCCGTGCCCTGGTATCCTGATATGATCGGTCGTCGTTCCCTTCTGCGTACAGCGGTCACCGCGCTGGTGATCTGTATCGTGCTTGCAGCAATCCACGCCTTGTGGATGCGCTACCAGGTTGAGCCGCTGACGCGCGACGGCAAGGTTCGGGCCGATCTCGTGCCGGTCGCCGCAGATGTCAGTGGGCTTGTCACCGAAGTACGCATCCGTGACGATGAGTTCGTTCGCAAGGGCCAGATCCTGCTGGTCATCGACCGCCCGCGCTATCAGCTGGCACTCGATCAGGCTGACGCGAATCTGGCGACCCAGCGGGTGACGCTGGCGCAGGCGGCGCGGGAGGATCGTCGCAATCGTTCGATGGCCGAGTTGCTGGCTGCGGAGGTGATCGAGCAGGGGCGGGCGCGGGTGGATGCCCTAAGGACTGGACTGGATCAGGCCATTGCCGCGCGCAATCTGGCACGGCTCAATCTGGATCGGACCTATGTCCGTGCGCCCGTCGATGGGACGGTGTCGAACATGACTCTACAGCCTGGCGTCTACCTGAACGCCGGAAAGCCAGCGGTCGCGCTTGTCTATGGCCAGTCGCTGCGGGTGGAGGGGTATTTCGAGGAAACGAAATTGCCCGCTATCCATCTCGGCGATCCCGCGAGCGTTTACCTGATGGGCATCGCCGACGAAATCACCGGTCATGTCGAAAGCATCGCCGCAGGGGTCGAAGATCGGGAACGCGCCGGAGGGGAAGCACAACTTGCCAACGTCAACCCGTCCTTCACCTGGGTCAGATTGGCGCAACGCATTCCTGTGCGAATCAAAATCGACAAAGTGCCCAGTAATGTCCGGCTGATCCCAGGCCAAACGGCGACCGTGATCGTTCATGCCCGCGCTGGTGATGTGCCTGTTCGCCGGAGCCTGCCATGGTGAATGCTCGCCGGTTGCTGGTGCCTCTCGCGCTCATCTCCCTGTCCGCCTGCGCAACCGTAGGCCCGAATTACGGAGTGCCGGACGAGGCCCTCGTCAACGTGCCAAAAGGGCAGGGCGCGTTTATATCCGGCGGGCATGGGACCACGAACGAGCCGCTGCCCGATCAATGGTGGAAGTTATTCGACGACCAGGTTTTGAACCGTCTGATCGAACAAGCGCTCATCGCCAACACCGATCTGCGGATTGCCGAAGCCAATCTTCAGCGCAGTGACGCGCTGCTCGCGGAGGCACGAACTGGGCGCGAGGTTGGAGGCGCCGCAAATCTGGAGACGAGCTGGGCGCAGCCTTCAGCAGAAGCGGTCATGCAACATGTTCAACCGCCGGAACATCAGATCTACAATGGCGGGCTTTCGATCAGCTACGACCTTGACCTGTTTGGCGGGATCCGGCGCGGTGTCGAGGCAGCCACCGCCGAGGACGAAGCCGCGGTTGCCGCCCGCGATCTGGTTCGGATCAACGTCGCGGCCCAGACAGCCCAGGCCTATGCCGATGCCTGCAACGCCGGGCACGAGATCGCGGACCTTCGCCAGCTAATTGCTGTACTGGAGGAAGACCTACGCCTCACACGCCTGATGATTGCGCATGGCCGTGCGCCGAAGTTCGAGCAGGATCGCCAGCTAAGCCTGCTGGCAAACACCAGGGCGCGCTTGCCCCGCATGGAAGCAGGCCAGCGGAACGCTGTTTTTCGCATTGTGTCGTTGATCGGACAGGTACCTGCAGAATTCGATCACGGCCTGCTCGAATGCCACGCGCCGTTGGTGCTGTCCTCGCTGATGCCGATTGGGGACGGACAGGGACTGCTCAAGCGGCGACCCGATGTTCGCGCGGCCGAACGCCGATTGGCTGCGGCGACGGCACGGATCGGTATCGCAACGGCTGCGCTTTATCCCGACATCAAACTCGGAGCTTCGATTGGCTCCACCGGCGCTGCGGCAGACCTGCTGTCATCATTGACCAATCGGTTCGGCATTGGCCCATTGATCAGCTGGAACCTGCACCGAAGCACAATTCGGGCGCGGATTGCACAGAGCGAGGCGCAGACGCGCGCTAACCTTGCAACCTTTGACGGCACGGTGCTGAGCGCCCTGCGGGAAGTGGAAAGCGCACTGAACAACTACGCTGCCGATCTTGTGCGACTGGAAGATTTGAAAGCGGCACGAGATAGCGCGGTGCAGGTTTCCGAACGAACGGCCGTTTTGCGGCGGGGTGGCAAGCTGGGAGGTCTGGTTGCTCTGGATGCCCAGCGCAGTCGGATCATCGCCGAGCAAGCCGTTACAGCTGCGCACACCGACATCAATCGCGATCAGATTGCGCTTTTTTTGGCCCTCGGGGGAGGATGGTCAACACGGTCAACGCAATGAGAAAACTTCGCATGGCGATCGTTCGCGGCCATGAGATCGACAAAACGGATCAACCCTGCCTTGACGGGGTGCACGGCAACGCCTGATCCAGCCTTGGCTCAAGAAAGCTGCTGGCAGCAATAGGCAGCTTGTTTCTGATATTTGGTAAGACTCTATGTCCGCTTGGTAGTCGAGGTTAGTTCGTCCTACACAGGCAATGCGAGGGTACTCGGGTGAGCCCGGCCTATCCTCACAAGAGGAGAAATATCCGTGAGGCAGCATAAGCCGACCTGCTCCACCCAAGTATCCTCAAAATAACAAAGGTCACGGCTGCTGACGGCTGCGTCATGAAGCCTTCCTTTTCATTATGTCAACTTGGGCCAGGTTTTACACAAGAGACTCAAGCCCGAAAGTAAGGCATGCCGTTCACCGGTCCTGCCAAGGCTCATATCCATGCCTCTGCCTCATGCGCGAGAAATCATTTTGATCGACCGAACAGGGTGTTCGTCATCGCATTGACGAGTTCGCCAGTCGTACCGCCGGGTTCCCACGCATATATTGACAGCACGAGTGGCGGTTCCGCCGGAAATATTGTGCTAATCTGTACGGCATGGGATGCCGTCGTGCTGTTTGGTATAACGGATAATCCAAGGCCGGCCTCGACCGCCGAAAGAACGCTACCCAGACTGTTGCCGGTAAATGCGATATACCAGCGCATCTGCGCACGCTCGATCCGCTCGATCATCAGGTCACGATACAAACCACCTGGCGGAAATGTGACGAGAGGAATAGGATCGGGCCAGGGCTGCGCCCGATCGGTGGCTTCGAACCAGGCGAGCGGTTCAGCAAAGCTGGCACGCGCATCGCCGCTAGGCACTGCTTCCTTGACGATCGCGATATCGAACTCTCCGGCACGAAACCGCCTGGTGAGATCACGGCTAAGGCCTGTTGTCACATCGAGCCGGATTTCGCGGTGGCGCTCGGCAAATTGTGCAAACTGTCGGCTCATCGCCGAGTTGACGATGTCGTCAGGCACACCGATGCGGATTGTTGTTGTGCCAGCAGGATCGGCGAGTATCGCCTTCGCCTCATCCTGCAATGCCAACAATCGCCGCGCATAACCGAGCAGCCGCCCGCCCGCCGGCGTGGGTCCGACTGGTCTATCCGCCCGCTCAATCAATCGATGACCGACTGCCGTCTCCAGTTTACCAAGATGCTGGCTGACGGTCGATTGCGTCGAATTAAGGCGCTTGGCCGCCAGCGTAAAACTGCCGGTTTCAACGATTGCAACGAAAGTGCGGAGCAGTCTGGGATCAAGGAGCATTTCATTCCAATACCGAATGATGTGCATTTAAACATATCATTCGTAAATAATGGTCGAAATTGCCATGTGACGTACGCGCCATTTGGAAATGATCTTGCCCGAACCTGCCAATACCCGACTGTTTATTAATGCTGTGTCGCCGGACGGTGTCCGCCGCGATCTGGCAGTGCGCGATGGTCGGTTCTGCGACATTGCAATGGTAGGACGGGACGACAAGATTGAGGTCGTAGATCTTCACGGCTTGCTGGTATTGCCGGCATTCGTTGATGGCCATGTGCACCTTGACAAGAGTTTCGTCGGTGATCGCTGGCACTCACATGTGACTGCCGACAGTCTCGGCGCGCGCCTTGCGATTGAAAAAGACTTGCTCGCCGATGCGCTGCCCATAATCGAACGTGCAGAGGCGCTGCTCGCCCGCGCGCACGGCTTCGGTACGGTTGCAATGCGCAGCCATGTCGACATCGATGCAACGCTGGGCCTGAGCACTCTTCATGCAGTGATGGAGGCATGTGAGCGGTGGCATGACCGGGTCAGCGTCGAACTGGTTGCGTTTCCGCAGGCAGGCATTCTTTCGTCGCCGGGTACCGCAGACCTGCTTGATGCCGCTATGCGCGAGGGAGCCAGTGTGGTTGGTGGCCTCGACCCAACAACGTTCGATGGCGATGCAGATGCGCATCTAAACATCGTCTTTGGCGTTGCCGGGCGGCACGGCGCGCAGATCGACATCCATCTGCATGAACCGGGCCTCCAGGGCATAGAACAGCTGCGCCGGATCGCCTCGCGCACTTCGGCTGAAGGCATGTACGGCAAAGTGGCGGTGAGCCATGCTTACGCACTCGGCGAAGTTGGCAGCGACGAAGCAGCGCGCACTGCCGACATTCTGGCAGAGGCGGGCGTTTCTATCATGACCAACGCGCCGGGAGATCGGCCCTTCCCGCCAATTCTGATGCTACGTGCTGCTGGCGTGCGCGTGTTTTCGGGCAACGACAATATTCGGGATGCGTGGTGGCCATACGGGGATGCCGACATGCTTGGTCGCGCGATGCTGATCGGTTACCGTTCGGGGTTTTTAAGCGACGCCGATCTGGCAGTCGCGCTCGATATGGCCACGTCAGTAGCGGCAAATGTGCTCGGGCTTGAGCGATATGGATTAGCGGCGGGCGACGATGCGACTTTCGTGGTTGTCGATGCAGAAACTCCGGCCGCGGCCGTCGCCGCACCATCATGTGCGCGCCGCCTAATCCAGCGTGGAGCCACCGTTCCGATTGATCGGTCAAGGCTCGCAAATCTCTAGTCCAGGCGTAAAATTTAGCTTTAACGAAGGAATATATCTATGAAAGTCAGCATTTTAACCGCAGCTACTCTGATCGCAGCGTTCGCAACGCCTGCTGGCGCAGCGGATATTTCCACTCACGTTCTCGATCTCGCGCGTGGCGTCGGCGGCAAGGCTGTACCCGTGACATTGGCAAAGCGGACTGCCGACGGCCGGTGGAAGGAAGTTGGCAAGGCTACGACCGATGCAGACGGCCGCATCCGCAGCTTCGGCGATGCATCAATGTTCAATTCTGGGATCTATCGCCTGCAGTTCGACATGTCGCGCTATCCCGATCCTGCGTCCATGCCGTTCTTCCCTGAGATTACGCTGACGTTTCGAGTGACCGATGCAGCAGGTCATTATCACGTTCCGGTTGTTGTAAGTCCCTACGGTTATTCGACGTATCGCGGGAATTGAGCATGATCGCTATGACATTGCCCATTACGCTGATCACGGCGGCTGCGCTCGGCACGATCAGCCTGTGGCTAGGCCTGCGCATCTTCCGCATGCGACTGCGCGAAGAGATACTGATCGGTGATGATGGCAATGATAAGCTGGCGGGCCGGATGCGCGCCCATGCCAATCTTGTCGAATATGCGCCTTTCGTGCTGATTCTGATGGCGTTGATCGAGGTTGCGAGAGGGGCAGGAATCACGCTGGCCGTGACTGCTGCGCTTTTTATCCTCGCGCGGATCGCAAATCCGATCGGGATGGATCTGCGTCGTTCAAACGTGCCCCGTGCCAGTGGCGCGATCGTGACCTGGGTCGTGCTGGCATTTCTCGTTGGTTGGGGCGCGCTGATCGCGCTCGGCTTGGCGTGAGCACGGCGCTAATTTTACCACTGAGGAGCCTGACCCGTATCATGCTTGTCCTGGCCCTTTTTTCGTCGGTCGCGGCTGCTGCGGTTCCAGCAGCGCCACCTCTGGATCGCAAGACCGTCTCGCTTGCATTGGCAAATGAGCTGGCCACGGCGGTAATTGAAAAGTGCATGGCGCTTGGCAAGGCCTCGGTCGTCGCTGTGGTTGATCGTGGCGGTAATCTCGTCGCACTGCAAAGGGGGGATGATATTGGGCCGCACAATACGATCGCGGCACAGCGAAAGGCCTTCACGGCATTGTCGACGAAGACCGCAACAACATTACTGGCCAAGCGCGCTGCGACTGATCCCACCGCAGGCAACCTGACCACGGTCCCCGAATTGCTTTTACTTGGCGGCGGATTGCCGCTTGTGGTCGAAGGTGAGACGATTGGCGGGATCGGCGTAGCCGGGTCGGGCGGCTCAGCGAATGATGATCTCTGCGCTGCAGCCGCAATCGCACAGGTGTTGCCCACAAATCACTAACGGTAATCACCGATGTCACTCTGAATTAACGGTAAAAATATTGATTTGATATCTGGCCGGGGCAATCCGGCCACAAGGGCGGCTTGACTTAGTTCATGGGGGCCATCACCTATGGTGCATGTCGGCTCTAGCAACACACAGGCGTTTTCGAGACCACGCCGGACAACTCGCCTCACGCCGTTAGCCCGAGCTTCGGCTGGCATACTGCCGCCTGGTTCGGGATTATTCGATCTGAAAAACTGGAATGCTGCGCCGCTGCGCGCTTCCGACCTCGAATAAATGGAAAGTTTCCGCAATGGAACAACACACATCTTTAGCCGATCTGCGTCCGGACATTCACCTTTCAGCCGCTGAGTGCGACGCACTGTGGGATCTGGCGCTTCGTTCGGAAACCCGCCACCCTCAATCCTCGGCAATGCTTTTGGACGAACTTGGTCGTGCAAAGCTTTGCGGGCCGGAAAATCTGCCAGACGAAACTGTTGTGATGAATTCGTTGGTCGATTTCATCGACGAAGGGACAGGCACGCGCCGCGTCGTGCAACTTGTGTATCCGCAGGACGCCGACATTGGGGCTGGACGCATATCGATCCTGACACCGATCGGCGCAGGCCTCATCGGAATGACGGCGGGTAATTCGATCCGCTGGCCTGACCGCGATGGTCAAGACAGAATGTTGCGCATCGTGACAGTCATGTCGCCCATCGAGGCTTGAGGTCATCATCGAAGAGTTGGCTCGCCATCGCTGTAGCGGCGAGGACGGCACGATGTTCATCGTTGTCGAGCATCGTCATGTTTTTACGACGCATGACGATGACGGAATGCGTGCACAGCACGGAACCTCAAGGATGACGCTGCTTGATGGTGAACCGGTACGCTATATCGATGCACAGACATTCGAGATCATCGCAACGGGCAAACTTATGACGCATAGTGAACAATGCGCCTGTGTGCCGGCCAGCATGATCATCGTCCGTGACCGCGTAAAACGATAAATCAGCGGGGCGTGGATGAGTTGATCTGCCAAAAGGTGCACATATTAAATATATGGACGCGTTCATTCATTCGCCAATGAGCGCGGCTAACCGACAACATTGTCAATCAATGGCCTTCCTGCGTGAAATCGAATGAACCAAACGCGGTCTGCTTTGGCAGCGTCCAGCTTCCATTGACACGCATCAGGTCTTCGCCGTCGCTTTCAGTGGCACCCGTCAGCCTTTTGCCAAGACCGGGATAGAACTCGATGATTGCGCGGCTGCTCGTCCACGCCGGTACGTCGATTAGCTGGTAATCGTATTTAACGCTCAATCGGTCCGGGAAATTTTCATCCAAGCCTCCGCTGGTGACGGAAATTACCTTGCGTTTGCCGTAGCAAATCTGCGTTCTGGCCGAATTGGTTTCTGAAGGGCGCAGTGAATGCTCACCCAACGGCGTCGATATGTAGCGGGCATATTGCTCGGGAACGCCGGTCACCTGATGGGGTTTCATGATTTCGCCGGTGCGTTGAAGAACGCCCGCTGCAACGAAAGCGTCGAGCTGTCTGATCCGGTAAGAGCCCTGTTCCATCCGCGCCTCGGCAGGTATGTCGAAAAACGGAGTACATTCGGGGTGAGCGTCGAAATAGGTTTGCAGCGCCTTTCGAAGCTCAATCTGGCTCGGTACTGTCTGAACATCAGTTTGGCCGGTTTCGGGTGACGCTGAACATCCGGCGACGGCAAGGAATGCTGCGACAATAAACGACGGCCGCATATAAGTATTTGGCATGCTAAACTCCTGTCAGCGGATTGGAACCAGCGGCCGGATCAGGATCTCGACGCGCCTGTTCCGCTGGCGGCCTTCTGGATCATCTGTGCCATTCGGTTGAACATTCGGTGCAACCGGGTGTCGCTTGCCCAGTCCGGCTGCGGCAGGTGTTCGACCGGTACTCTGCTTTAGCCACTGAGCCACAGCAGTAGCGCGCTTCATCGACAGCGGATCATTGTAAGCATCGCTTCCCTTGCCATCGGTGTGTCCATTAACCAGCAACGGGGCCTCGGGGTAGCTGGCGATCAACTGCGCCGCTCTGGAGAGCGGCTCGTTGGCGTCAGGCCGCAAGACCGCCTTGTCGAAGTCGAAAAGTACATCGGTGGGCAGGTCGATCGCAATTGACTGGTCCGGTGTCTGCGTCGCCTTGAGCTCGGACAAAAGCACCTCAGTGGATTGCAGTTTTTCCGGCGGAATTTCAGCAAGACGAAAAGTCGATCCGGCAGATAGTGCTTCACCGAATTTACTCTCCGGACCGCTAGCCACAAACCGACTGTCCGGCGCGTCGGAGTCTTGCCGGAACACGCTCGGCTGATTCTTCAAACTACGCGGAACAGGGCGACCCTCGCACCCCGAAAGCAGGATCAGCAGCAGTAAAAACGGGGGGCCGCGGCGGTGAACGCGCAAAAAGTTCACTTGGCCGCGTCATCCAGCGGGAGCGCTATGGTCAGGCCCGGATCAATGATGCTGTTGCCGTCATTGTTGTCGTTGAACACTAGTTTCACCGCCTTCGTGCCCTCGGCAACGGCGCCCAGAAAAACGAGCTTTCCGTCCATCGTCTGCCCTTTGGTGATGCGCAGGTCTCGATCATCCTGAGGCGGTTTCAACATCAGCCGGTTGCCTTGCTCATCAAGAAGATAAGTCGGTGATCCGGCCAGCGTTACATCGCTGCTTGCCGTGCCGCCATAGGAGGCGCTGACGTCGAGGATTGTGGCATCTGTCCCAACTTCGATATTCTTGACGCGCACCGTGACGCCGACCGGCGCTGTGCCTTGCACATTTACGGCTAACGAACGTTCCTCTTGAGGAAGCCTGTTTACCGTAGAAACAGGAACGGCAGAACTTGAATTATTCGCCGTAGCTGTTGCGGTTTCATTGCTGGGAGCGGGGTGCATCCAACAAGAGTAAAGCCCATCAGCGATGGGACGATCCAATGGCTTTTTATGCTCAAACTTTTCCCTCCAACTCGTTACGCCTCTGTAAGGTAACGGTATGCGTCGATTGAGGTTCCAAGATATCGGACTCAGCGTGCCAAAGCGAGGACGTATAGTTTGTTCGGCACTTCTAGGGGTCCGTTCACTCTCAAGATTGGTGGCAGCAAAGGTTTCAACGCGTAAGAGAAAGACCGAACAATCACTATTGGGTCAGCCGCTCGAACGTGCGACGCAGTGCGTTCACCGATAGATAGATCAATCAAAACCAAAACTTAACAACACCCGGGATATTCCGATCCACACTCTTTTGAACTCCGCATTGAACCGCTGGTCCCCTGTCGGGAGGCTTGGATGGTTGCGCCCGAGCTTCGGTGCGATGTGTGGCATCATGCTTACCAGCCTGATCTGCCATATTTGGCTTGGGAATTATGTCGGCTTGCCCGCGCTTGTTGCACCAATGGGAGCCTCTGCCGTTCTTTTGTTTGCGGTGCCGGCAAGTCCACTTGCACAGCCGTGGGCAATTGTTGGCGGCAACACACTTTCGGCGCTCGTCGGGATAGGCTGCGCAATGCTGGTCCATGATCCGGTCTATGCAGCCGGCTTTGCGGTAGCCGGCGCTATCGGTGTGATGAGCTTGGCCCGCTGCCTTCATCCACCGGGCGGCGCGGCGGCGCTGACAGCAGTTCTGGGTGGTCCTGCAATAACGGCGGCAGGCTGGTCTTTCGCATTTGTGCCCGTCACGCTGAACTGCCTGATCTTGTTGGCGGTCGGATGGCTATTCAACAACGCCACCCGGCACGATTACCCCCACCGTGTTCAGTCGCTTTCCCGCAACGTCCACGGCACGACCGATCGCCCGCCGCAGGATCGTGTGGGTTACACGTCTGCCGATATTGACGCCGTACTGGCGCGCTACGATGAGTTGCTCGACGTAAGTCGCGACGATCTGGACGCACTTTTCCGCCAGGTGGAAGCTCAGGCCCACCGTCGTCTACATGGCGAGATTCGCTGTGAAACCATTATGTCGCGCGATGTCATCCATGCGATCAGCGGTGAGGGTGTTGAGCAGGCGCGCGACCGATTGCTGACCCACAAACTGAGGGCGATGCCCGTGATCGATGAGACAGGTCATGTGGTCGGATTGATAGGTCACGCCGAACTTCTTGCCAGCGCAGACCGAACCGTCGATCAGGTGATGATAGTGTCACCATGCCTGACCTCTTCGGAAACACCGATCGATGAGCTCCTGCCTGTTTTGTCTGGCGGCATCTTTCATGAGGCGATTGTGACCGACCCTGACGGTCGCCTAATCGGCATGATCACGCAGACCGATCTGCTTGCGGCGCTCTGGCGCGGCCACGTGGCAGAACAGGTGACCGCTGCGGGTTGAGTGGCGAATTTCACATGAGACAAATTATCGGGCTCGAAATGGTGTACAGGAAATCGTGATCTAACGTCTTCCCCCCCCATGTCATCGAGGCCCCATTGGGCTGCGCGCATTCCGTGTTCACCGTCCGACGCCTCCTAGTGCAGTGCTATTTTTCTGCGCTTGAGAAACGTCTGAAACCAGACTCTCAGCATATTGTTGCATGGCAAACTACCGCGGGATGTCAGAACTTTGGTTGTGTTTATAAAAAACCTTCCCCGGCGTGTTCGCGAAACCGTTCATGATCCCGAACGTACTCGGCGACCATCTCGAGCGAAGAATGGCGGCTGTGCTCCTTCATCTTAAAGAGATTGGCGTTCTGACGGCCAGCTTCCGTCAGAAACCCGGCGCGGAGCGAGTGGCCTGAGAACAGCTCGGGCGGGTAACCTGCTGCAACCGCGGCGGCTTTCACCACCAACGCCACACCTTGGGCGCTCATTGGCTTATCTGTTATCCGGCCCTGCGGCGTCAGCTTGCGGAATACAGGGCCGCTGGTAACCCCGGCCGTTTGCAACCAGGCGCGATAATGCGACACCGGTTCGAGCCGGCGCCCATCGGGGATCGCGACCGTGTGCCCCTTTCCCTCCTGGTCGGTCTTCGATGCCGCGATCCGCACCAGAAGCCCCCGGCTGTCCTCGCTCACGTGCGCGACAGTTATCGCCACCAGTTCTGAACGCCGGAATGCCCCCGCCATCCCGATGGCCAGGAGCGCGCGGTCGCGGTGCGCACGCAGATCGTTGCCGACGATCGCCCGCACCATGTCGCGCAAGACGTCGCCATCGGCGGGGCGCTTCTTACCGGGCAATTCGCCGCGCTTGTCCTTGCGAATCCCCGCATCGCGCGCTCAAGCCGCGACGCGTCGGGTTGCGAGGTCGGCGGCTCGACGTCGGCGGCGCGGTGGGCGAACACGATCGCAGCAAGCCGGCGGCCGATCGTCGCGCGCCCGAGCGGCACTGGTTCCTTGCGCGGCAGCACGGTCCCGCGCTTCGTGCGGCGAAGTTCCTGCGGACTGAACCCGCGCTCGGCGAGCAGCGTCAGGAATGCGGCAACCGTTGCGGGCGTCGCCGGGAGCGGTCGATACCCGGTTTCTTGGCACCAAGCGCAGAACAGTCGCCAGTCCGACTTGTACGCGCGCAGCGTCGCGTCGGCCGAGGCGCGGCGAACATAATCGTCGACCCGCTCGCGATCGTCAGGTGCAAGCTGCGGAAGATAGGGTTCTAGCGACTGGACACGATCCACCACGACGATTGCGTCTGCCACGATCGCATCCAGTTCGCCGTGATCGATGCCTGCGGTGCTATTGAGGTCATCATTCTCCGCCATGCCAACCTTTTGCGTTACGAGTTCAACCGAACCGAAACGCGACGCCGCGTCTCTGATAAATAAAACCGATACTCGATCGCGAATTCCGGAGCCAGCAAGTAATTAGCGGGAATCAGTGTTATCGCTAATTACCTCGCCTGTCGTTGGGGGTGATTGTCTCCCCTTCTGAACCACGATGGGCATAAGGCGAATAAATTTGGGAACAACGTCCGACTTTTCCCGATAAATCTCTTTACCGTATCACATGAGCAAATTTTTCAATTAACGTCTGGCGGAAACTGCGAACCGGCCTGCGATGGCTGGCGTTAAAGAATAGCGGGACGATCTCGACCGGTAGTTCGAGATCACTACGCAAACCCGCACGCAGTCCGCAGTGTTTGGGCTTCATGAACAAGAATTCACCCAATTCGCGCGGACCCAAGCTTAACGCTCGCGGTTAACCCATCGGCTGTCGCCTTCATTCAGCCCGATTTCTTCAGGACCGCCGCATGAGCATCGACATCACGACAATTTCCTCTGGGCGCTTGAGCGCGGGTATTTCGGCGCTCGGCGCAGAATTACAGTATCTGACAGACAGCGACGGGCGCGACTTGCAATGGAATGGCAACCCTGCTTTCTGGACAGGCCGAGCGCCAATTCTTTTTCCGGTCATCGGGCTACTCGAGGGGGGCTGCTACCGGCTGGATGGTATCAGCTATACAATGCCCAAGCACGGGTTCGCGCGGGACGCGACGTTCGACTTAGTGCAGCAGGCAGCCGATACGATCACCTTTCGGCTTGCGGCTTCCGACACGACGCGTGCGATCTACCCGTTCGAATTCCAGCTCGACATCCGCTTCTCTCTAGCCGATGCGACGCTGACGATCGAGGCGATCATCAGCAATATGGGCGACGCCGCTATGCCCGCCAGTTTTGGCTTCCACCCGGCCTTGCGCTGGCCGCTGCCCTACGGTCAGCCGCGCGACGAACATGTGATTCGCTTCGAGCATGAAGAACCCGCACCGGTCAGGCGCATCGACGGGGAAGGTTTCCTGCTGCCCGAACCGCAGACGTCACCGATTATCGGCAATACGCTGAAGCTGCGCGACGATCTGTTCGTAGATGATGCATTGATCTTCGACCAGCTTGAAAGCCGTCGCATCGAATACGGGGCACTGCAAGGCCCGCGCCTGACGGTCGACTTTGCGGATTTTCCGACCCTCGGCGTGTGGACCAAGCCAGGAGCAGGCTTCGTTTGTATTGAGCCATGGCAGGGCTTTTCCGACCCTGTCGGCTATGCCGGAGACCTTCGCGATAAGCCCGGCATCATCGAGATTGCAGCCAGTGCCAGCAAACGCCTCGCCATGCACATCGGCTTGACCGATTAACCAAGATTTTCACCGGAGACGAAACGATGTTCGACAATAGCGTAGCCATTGTAACTGGTGGCGAGTCTGGAATAGGCGCTGCTTGCGCAAAGGCGCTGGGCGACGCTGGCGCGCGCGTCATTATTACGTATTTCAGGGACAAGGAAGCAGCGGAGCGGGTATGCGCTTCGATAGGCGATGCCTCCCGCGCGATTGCTGTGCAGACCGATGTCGGCGACGAGGCTGGGGTGAAAGCCATGTTCGATGCCGCCGAGGCGGCGTTCGACACGGTCAGCCTTCTGGTCAACTCTGCGGGACTCAATATGAGTGGGGTTTTCCTTGTCGACATGGAACTCGCGCAATTCGACCGCGTCATTCGATCCGACCTCTATGGCCCGTTTCTGACGTGCCGCGCGATGGTGCGCAGGCTCGAGGCGAAAACGATGAAGGGCCGGATCGTCAACATTTCCTCCATCCATGAGCGCGCACCGCGACCCGGCGGTGTCGATTACGATTCCGCGAAGGGAGGCCTGTCGCAGCTCACCGCAACCCTTGCCCTGGAGCTCGCGCCGAAGGGCATCGCCGTCAACGGTGTCGCGCCCGGCATGATCCTGACACCGATGAATCAGAGTGCGCTCGACAATGCGGCCGAACTCGCAAGCAAGGAGGCCGCGATACCCTGGAAACGCGCGGGGAGACCCGACGAGGTCGCGGCGCTGGTCAACTTCCTGCTTTCCCCGGCGGCGGACTATATCACGGGCACGACGGTCACGATTGACGGGGCGCTGTCCTTAACCGTCGCGCAGGGCGCGTGACGGTGTCAGTGGATTTTAACGTAGAACAGATCAACCCGCTAACGATGGTCGGCAACGAGGCGGTTTCGCGTCGTGACCTGATGAGCCCCTATATCTGGCGGCTGGATGACGGCAGCTATGCCATGCTGGTCCGCGCAGTGCCCCGCCCCGGCGAGACCGGCGATACGGGCACGATCTGGTATGCGACGAGCAGCGACGGCCTTTGTTTCTCCGCGACCGACGTGCCGGTGCTGTCACCCGGCCCCGGGCCGGACGATATCGGTGGGTGCGAAGACCCGACGCCTGTTTTTCGCGCCGACGGCAGCGTCGTCATTTATTACACAGGCGTGGATGAAACACGGACGCACGGCGAAATGCTGTACGCCACCGGCCCATCGATCAATCGGCTGGAGAAGCAGGGCGTGGCGATGCAAAACACGCCCACCCAGGGCAACATAAAGGAGGCCACGGTCGATCGTACCACGAGCGGCGGATGGCGCATGTTCTTCGAGTTCGCGCGGGGCGAGGCGTCGCTGGTCGGGCTCGCGGTCAGCGATGGCGACGCCGGCCCGTGGATCGACAAGAGCGACCCATTCGCGCCACGCCCCGATGGTTGGGATAGCTGGCACCTCTCGACAGGCCCGCTGCTCACCACCGACAAGGAACGCCCGGTGATGTTCTACAACGGCGCAACCCACGATGCGCGCTGGCGTATCGGCTGGATCGCGTTCGATGCGGAATACACAAAGGTTGTGGGACGCTGCGTCGAACCGCTCATAACGCCGCCGCCCTCGCTCGAGCGCACGGCTACCGACATAGCGTTCGCGGCATCCGTTGTGAATGTCGGGGACGAGATCTGGCTGTACTATTCACTGGCCGACACTCACTTATACCGGGCGATCATCAGGCAGAGTTAGGACTGGCCATAAGCCGAGAGACGCGCTCGCCAAACGGACAAAAACCGTGGTGCCGGTAGTTTGTGTCTTGAATTGCAATTGAAAGTTTCCGGAAACAAACGTTTGTCGATCGATTATGCCTAAGGTGACTGTTGGTATCCCGCCGGCAGACTCATGATTAGAAGTGCCAATCATGGACACTCAGCGTCCGCCTCACTCGTCCTAAAATGCAGAAACCCATGCATCGGTCCTCGTTCGCCCTGCAGCGACGTTGGAATGGCGAAGACTGGCACTTTCCTGCCGTTCGCGGCGGCAGGAGGAAATGACTGCTGTCATCAGAAGCGAACGGAAAGCTCGATCTGCCCCCTTTCCCGCGTACGCCAAAGTCTTGCTTTTTATAGGCTGACCGTCTCCGGGCAGCCGGTTAGAATAGCGGCTATTTACTTGTCGGCTAAAGAAGCGTTTCGGCTCGGCGCTGACGCGTGACGCGTGACGCCGACACCGAGATCGTAAACTACTCGAAATTAACGAGTTTGTGGAAAAAGATGGGGTCACGATCGGCGCCGACCCGGACCCCATCATGAACCGATATCTCCGGGTTTCACAGGCACTTACCTGAGGGTCAGTCGGGGCGCCGATCCATAGCCTTGATCGAGCCATGGCCATAAGCAGCCGTTATCGGCATGTCCAAATATGACCTGAAGGTGTTGCGCGGCGTCGGTCAGCTCGAAACCAAAAAGCTCGACCAGATAATCGTGCACCTCACTGCCGGCGTCGATCAGGACAACGCCGATCGCGTCCGGCGACACGCGAGCCTGAAGATCCTCAATCAGGAACTTGAGAAAAGGATAGAGGCGAACCAGCAAGCCGTCGAGCAGGAGCGTACCGGTCGGGGGCAGTTCTTGAGATTATGGAACTGTTATCGATTTGAACGATTTACTAAAAGTCGTTAGAGACAGCGACTCATTCTGCTCCAAAATGATTGACGCATATGCCCCGGGTCTAAGCTCCCGGGGCCTTTGCCGCCGCAATAATCCCGCGCAGTTGCCGAGCCAGGCCTGTTCCTGCCATATGCTGGCGCACGCTTTCATAGCCTTCGTCGGTCAGGGTGGCCCGAATTTCATCCACGCTCATACACTGGCCCTGTCGGGCCAGCTGGAAAGCTCGCTGGATGATGTGCGTGGGTTCAGGCAATCCAAGGATCCTAGGGCAATACGCTGTTACAGTCTTGGGAACCGAAGTAGACAAATAGCGCCGGAAACCAAGCCGTGTGCTTAATGCGCGGCGGGGTCTCGAACAAGACTGTCTTGGCCAGGAAATATAACATTGTCCGGAACCGAACTGACAAATGTTGGTTGGCGGAATGGGTAATTTATTTTGGGCTATAGAAAATTCTATCGCCTCATTGCTCCGTTGTGATCGGAAGACCGTGCTGGAGCATACGAAAATACTGATTGTCGAAGACGAAGCCGTAATCGCGATGCACCTGTCGATGATTATCGAAGATTGCGGCGGGGAGGTCATCGGCCCAGCAATCAGTGTGGCAGAGGCGCTTGCATTGATAGCCGCCGGGGCAGAAATCGAAGGTGCTGTGCTCGATGGCAATCTGGGTGACGGAGACGTTACGCCGGTTGCTCTGGAGCTGGTAGCCAAGGCTATTCCTGTCGTGATTTATTCAGGCGTCGGTATTCCGCCCGATCTGGCATCCATTCACCCTGATTTGCCAGTTGTCCTGAAGCCTCAGGCTGCGTCAAAGGCAATAAGTCTGCTCGTTGCCAGCATCGAAGATAAGCAAATTTGTAAGCAAATTTGCAGGCTGCATCTGCCCTGACCAAAGAATTGCCAATCGGAAGCAGAAGCACCGTTGGCAATGCGGGAGAAAGGCAAATCGGATTAGATGTTCGATAACGGACCATGTCTGTGTTAGGATGTCATCATCGCGCAAACCTGCAGTCTGGCATTTCGCGACTGAGAGACATGTCTCGGCTCTCGCTCCCCTGATTTCGAAGGTAGAGCGACTTTGTCTGTTTTCCAGCCCTCGACGCACAATATCCTGCTGCAGACAATGTCGGCGGAGGATTACGGTCGCCTCGAACCGCACCTGATCCGTATACCGCTGCCGGTAAAGCTTCAGCTGCATGTGGCATCTGATACTATTGAATATGTCTATTTTCCTGAAGACGGGGTGATTTCGATCGTGGCGACAGCGCTCGATGGTACGTCCTGCGAAATAGGATTGTTCGGGCGTGAAGGCATGTCTGAGACGGCAACCGTGCTTGGGACGGACCGATCTCCACACGAAGCCTATGTGCAGGTTGCCGGTATTTCCGGATTGCGATTACCTGTTGACGTGCTGAATGAGGCGTTACGAGACAGCCCGACGCTGCGTGGGCACTTACTGCATTATGTGCAGGCCATGATGATCCAGCTATCGAGTTCAATCGCCGCTGGGGGGCAAACGATCGAAAAGCGTCTCGCCAGATGGTTGTTGATGTGTAACGATCGCATCGATGGCGACCAGATCGGCCTGACCCACGATTTTATAGCGATGATGCTCAGCGTGAGACGCCCGGGCGTCACTGAAGCCCTCGATCGGCTTAAGAACCGGCACCTTATCCTGAAACGTCGCGGTATTATCGTAATTGCGGATCGGGCTGGACTTAAGCGTTTGGCTGGCGGCAGCTATGGTCTGGCCGAACGTGAATACCATCGATTGCTGGGTCAGCCCCTTGAAAGGACGGGGATAAAATATGAACGCGACAGTGGGCCACGTGATGAACGCTGAAGCTGCGGTCCACCAGGTCTGGGAGTGTCGAGTATCGACTTTTCATATTCTCCATCGTAAGTTGATTTATCAGCGATATTTTCTGATCAAATCGCAGACTTAGAGACACTGGAGTGCTCCCGTTAAATCGGGGTTCGCATGTCAAAGATAGATAATCTTCAATACTACACGAGGCGCGCCGCGGAAGAGCGCAAAGCTGCCAAGCTTTCGCAAAATCGAGCAATTTCCGAACCGCATCGTCTTATGGCAGTACATTATGAAGCTCTGATCATATCATTGGAGCCAGATATAGTAGACGGGTATATGGACCCCGATCGTTCCAGCACATGATCGCTACCGTCCAGATTTAAAATTGTCGTTTAGAAAACAACCCGGTAATGAACGTCAAAAGGCTCAGCCGGTGACAGCGGCCTTATAGGTGCGACTGATGGCAAACACCTCGCGACTTCCATTTTTTGACGGCGTTATGGCTTGGTCGATCGATCGGACTTTGCCAGCAGCTGTGCGATATTTCGTAGCTACAGTGGCAATAATCATCATTGCCGTTCTGCGCGCCATAGTTGTCACGACGATTGTGCCATGGCTACTTTTTTGTTCCCGCAATTGTCGTGATCGGCCTCACGCTTGAGCGAGGCCCTGCACTTCTGGCAAGCGTCGTCGCAACGATCGCGGCTGCAGTGTCGATCGGCAAGCAGGCGCAACCGTTTTGGCTGACAGAACCGCAGTGGGGCAGCTCTCTGCTTTTTCTGATCGTCGGCATCGGCCTGTCGTTCCTGACAGGAGAGGTTCGTGTCGGATTGCGCCGTGTGAGCGAGCTGAACAGTGAACTCGCCGAGCGCGAAGCTTTCCTTGCCGGGGTACTCGCCAGCTCGACCGATTGCATCAAGATACTCGACCTCGATGGTCGACTCACCTTTATGAATGAGGGTGGCATGAGGGTGATGGAAGTCAGCGATTTCAACGCCATTGAGGGATGTGCGTGGCCCGATTTCTGGCAGGATGCCGGCAACAGCGACGCCAAGGCAGCGCTCGCAGCCGCACAATCGGGCAGCGCGAGCCATTTTATCGGTAAGGCCGATACGTTCATGGGCAATTCGAGATGGTGGGATGTGTCGGTGTCGCCGATCAACGGGCCGGACGGCTCGCCAGCACGGATATTATCGGTGTCGCGCGATACCACAGCGCTTATGGAATCACAGGAGCAGCAACGTCTTTTGAACGGAGAACTCGGTCATCGTCTCAAAAACCTGCTGACGCTGATCCAGTCGATCGCCATGCAGACGTTCAGACAGGCTGACAGTCTGGAATCCGCCAGCGCCGACTTTGCCGCTCGTATTTCAGCACTGGGCAAAGCGACCGACGTTTTAACAGCCACATCCTGGCACAAGGCAACGCTCTATGAGATTGTGCAGGCGGGCATCACGTCGATCGATGGGCTGGCCGATCGTGTGAGCTTTACGGGGCCGGACATCGAGCTAGCTGCGCAGCCAGCCCTTGCCTTGACCCTTGCCCTGCATGAACTGTCGACCAACGCCTGCAAATATGGCGCGCTGTCCAATGAGAACGGAACGGTCGCCATCGAATGGAAATGTGAACCTGGTAACGATGGCAGTAGCGGACGGTTTGATTTTTCGTGGCAAGAAGCTGGCGGCCCGCCGGTAAAACCCCCGACGCGGCGGGGCTTTGGTACCAAGCTTATCGAACGCTCGTTGGCAAACTATTTTCGGGGACCGGCGTCGCTCACCTTTGATCCGGCAGGCATTCTTTTCACCATCGCAGTGGCCCTAACCGCTCCTGATGATGCGTCTAGCGATTTCATTGCTTGATCGTAGCAGAGCAGTTTTCTGCTTTTATAAAATTAGCATCCTGTAGCTCGAATTTCGCATTTGATGGATGCCTTAGCATTCCCGTAAATCCTCATATTTGGGGGGCCTATCTATTGCGGATATGGCGCACATGCCGCCCGCTATATCTAAAAACCGCCTGGATCGTGTCGCCGCCCATTGGCCGATGAAGTGCAGACCGACAATAATCTCCACGATCTGAATGAAATATATCTGCCAACCGAAGGGGGGCAAAACGGCAGAAACTGTGTAAATGGCAACGACTTCTGCGGCGACGGCGATCTGATATGCCTTTCGGTCAAACAGGTGCTCCGTCGAGCCTGATGCTGGTTGGTTCGTGCACCAGAGCCGGAAAAAAGTACGAATCCGATTTGTAGCCGGAAACATCACGCCATCAGAACGTTCTTAAATTTCGCCAGCCATTAACTGGGCAAAATGCGACGGTTTATGGCGCTTCCCGTGTCGGTGTTGGAATAAGGAATCTGAGAATGCGCGACCGGCGAGTTTGGGCGGCTATTCTTCTTGGATTGGTCATTGCGGCGATTGGTGTGGTGCTGGCAATCGGTGGCGTCTGGTTGGCAGTACTCGGAGGTTCAATCTATTATCTGCTTGCAGGTGCAGCGATGGTTGTTTCCGGTGTGCTTTTAATACGCGGCCGCATGGCAGGTGCTTATGTGTACATCGCAGTCGCAGCACTCACGGTGATATGGGCGTTTTTCGATGCGCACACCAACCTTGTCTGGGCTCTTGTGCCTCGTATTATCGCACCGGTCGTTCTGTTGATTGCCACGTTCCTGGTTATGCCAACGCTGACCCGGCAGCCGAACCGCTGGAAGCTGGCCGGCGGTGGCGTCGTCAGTGTCGTTGCCGCTACCGCGATCCTTTTTACCGCGCTTGGAACGCAAGGCGTCGCTGTCTCTGCACTGCCTGCACAAAACTCGATCGGCATGGCCGACCCGTCGGGCTTTGCAACTGGGGCAGACTGGCCGGTTTATGGCGGCACCGGCGCGGCCCGTCGTTACTCTCCGCTGACCCAGATTAATGTGAGCAATGTCGGCCAACTGGAAAAGGTCTGGTTGAGCCATACCGGAGATATGCCAACTGACGCCGCCGCCGCCGCGCAATATGGGGCTGAAACCACGCCGCTGAAAATCGGTAACTCGCTGTACCTTTGTTCAGCAAAAAACATCGTGATTTCGATGGATGCAGCCACCGGCAAGGAGCTGTGGCGATTTGACCCCAAGGTCGCAAACCAATGGATTCCCTACACCGCAGCTTGCCGCGGCGTCACTTATTATGCTGTTCCCGGCGCCAAGCCCGATGCGCTCTGTTCGACAAGGATCATCGAAGGAACGCTTGATGCGCGCATGATCGCGGTCGATGCCAAAACCGGAAAACCTTGCACCGACTTTGGCATAAATGGACAGGTCGATGCGAAGATCGGCATGGGCAAGGTTTTCCCAGGTCTCGTCTCGATCAACTCGCCACCCGTCATCGTTCGCGGCATTGCCGTCACAGGACACCAGACCACCGATGGCCAGGAGCGTTACGAACCATCGGGCGTAATCCAGGGCTTTGATGCTGTCACTGGGAAGCTCCGCTTTGCCTGGGACATGAAGCATCCCGAATGGACCGGCTATCCTCCAAAAGGTCAGCAATGGTCACGCGGTACACCAAATATGTGGACAATGGCGAGTGGCGATGAAAAGCTCGGACTCGTCTATCTGCCGATGGGTAATTCGACCGTCGATTATTGGAGCACGCTACGCACCAAGCCCGAGAATGATTTTGCTACATCCATCGTCGCGCTCGACGTGACGACCGGCAAGCCACGCTGGAAATTCCAGGCCGTCAAGAAAGATGCGTGGGACTATGATTTTGGCAGCCAGCCAACGCTGATCGACTATAAGGGGATCCCGGCGCTGCTGGTCTCTTCCAAACAAGGCGATATCTATATTCTCGACCGCGCCACCGGCAGGCCGTTGACGCCGATCGGCACCATCAAAGCTCCATCTGGTGGCGTCGAGCCCGAGCAGCGTTCGCCAACGCAGATCGTCTCGCTTTGGCATACGCTGCGCAAGGATCCTCTGACCGAATCCGATATGTGGGGGATGTCGCCGATCGATCAGATGATATGTCGGATCAATTTCAAGCGCGCGAGCTACAAGGGTTTCTACACCCCCCTGAGGTGGCTAAGCATTCGATCGAATATCCAGGCTATAATGGCGGAACCGACTGGGGCAGCGTTGCCGTTGATCCGGCACGGGGCGTGATTGTCGCCAATTATAACGACATGCCGAATTACGTGCGCCTTGTGCCACGAGCCGAGGCTAACGCAAAGGGCTGGTTCACGCGGGAACAGAAAGCGGACCTTCGCAAACAGGGCAAAACAGTAAAGGTAGAGGCCGGTGCCGAGGGTGCTGGAGATCCACAGGCACAGACGCCCTATGCCGTGGACGTCAATGCCGGTTGGCAAATGCCATTCACCGGTATGTTGTGCAAACAGCCGCCCTATGGGGGCATCCGCGCAATCGACATAGCAACGGGCAAGACGATATGGGATCGGCCCTTTGGATCTGCGCGCAAAAACGGGCCATTCGGTATCCCAAGTTATTTGCCCTTCACGATCGGCACGCCCAACAACGGCGGTTCGGTTGTAACGGCAGGCGGAATCATTTTCGTTGCCGCAGCGACCGATGATCTGTTCAAGGCGATTGATCTGAAAACCGGCAAGATTCTGTGGCAAACTGTGCTGCCTGCCGGTGGGCAAGCCACCCCCATGGTCTATGAACAAAACGGTCGGGAATATGTCGTGCTTATGACCGGCGGCCATCATTTCATGAAAACCCCGATCGGCGATCAGGTGATAGCCTGGGCGTTGCCCCGCAAGGGGTGATAGCCAGGCTACATCATGCGGCTGTGCAAATTGGCCATGATCACGATCGTGCCCGCCACCATCATGATGATGATGAGCGTGGAAAACAGGATCAGCAAAAGGTCGTCGCGGGACGATCGGTTCAGGCTGATGTGCAGAAAGCACTGGAAGTGCACGATCATCTGCATCAGTGCCAGGCCGAAGACCAGACCGAGTGTCGTGCGGGCAGGAAAGCTCGGCCAGTGCACCAGCGCAAACGCCGCGCCGGTTGCCGCAAGCGCCAGCATGAGGCCAATCGCGTAGGTCTGGATTTCCCGGCGTTTATCGTTGCGCATCGCAGTCATCGGATCAGCCCCTGCAAATAGACGACCGAAAAGATCGCGATCCAGACGATGTCGAGGAAATGCCAGAACAGCCCGAGCCGCAGCAAATTGATCTTTACGCGCGCATCGAGTCCAAAGAGCGGCACCTGCACCATCATCACGACCAACCACAGGCAACCGGCCAGCACATGCAGGCCATGCAGCGGCACCAGTGCGAAGAACGATGAAAGAAAACCGCTGCGTGTGGGCGACGCGCCATTGCCGATCATCGTCGCAAAATCGTTCAATTCCAGGCTAAGAAAAGCGAGGCCGAGGATCAGCGTCACGGCAAGCCAGCTTATTAACACGCGAAGCCGTGACCCGTATTTCATCGCGATCGAGGCCATGCCGAAGGTGAAACTGCTTGTTAGCAGGATCACCGTTTCGATGAATGTCGGGCCGATCTTGTACGCACTCGCCGCCGTTGGCCCGCCAGCGGTCGCGCCGAGCATCGTGCCATAGACGGCAAACAGCAGCGCAAAGATCACGGCGTCGCTCATCAGGAATATCCAGAAGCCGAAGACGTCGGGTTCCGCCTGCTTGTGCGTTTCCTGATCGGTGGCACCAAGATTGATACCGGCGTGCTTTACGTCGCCGGCGCTCATGCTGTCACCTCGGCGAGGCCCTGATTGGCAGAGGTCATTTCGCGATGTCGAGTAATCGGATGCGCTATGGCGATCTCACGGTGCCAGCGCTCCTCTATGCGCGCGACCTCCGCTGCGGGAACGACGCGCTCGACGTTGCGGACGAAGCTGCGGGCGATCACGGTGGAGATTATTCCCCGAGGCACAGAGGCGCCAGCCACCAAATGTGCCAGACCAGCGCGAACGCGAGCGCGGCGCCGAGAATGCCGGTCACCGGGCCGACCATGCTGTTACGCGGTACGGCAATGTCCTCATACGCCGCCTGCGCTAGGTAAGCGCTGCCGTCGCGCTTGCCGTCGAAAAACGAGTCACGGTCATCAACCACAGGGATCACTGCATAATTATATTCGGGCGGCGGTGCGGACATCGACCATTCGAGGCCGCGTCCGTCCCACGGATCGCCGGCGAACACGCGGTTGTCCCCACGCTCGCGAATGCTGACCCAAAGTTGCACGAACAGCGAGGCGAGCGCGGTCAACAATATCAGTGCGCCGACGCCAGCGACATAGAGCCAGGGCCGAAACGCCGGCTCGAAGAACGCCTGGCTCCGCCGCGCCGCACCGCCCGCGCCAAGCACGTAAAGCGGCATGAAGGCGAGGTAGAAGCCGACCACCCAGCAACCGAACGAGATGCGCCCCCATTTCTCGTTCAGACGAAAGCCGAACGCCTTGGGGAACCAGTAATGCGTCGCCGCCAGCATTCCGTACAACAATCCCGGAATGAGCATGTTGTGGAAATGCGCGACGAGGAACAGCGTGTTATGGACGAGGTAATCGAGTGGTGGAAAAGCGAGCAAAATACCAGTGAACCCGCCAAGCACAAAGGTCATCATGAAAGCGAGCGAATAGAGCATCGGCACGGTGAAGCGCACCTCGCCGCGGAACATAGTCCAGATCCAGTCGTAGATCTTGACCCCGGTCGGCACGCCGATCGTCATCGTTGCGATCCCGAACACCGCGTTCAGGTTCGCGCTCTGGCCCATCGTGAAGAAGTGATGAACCCAGACGGTGAACGAGAGCACCGCGATCGCCATCGTCGCGAGCACCAGCGAGGTATAGCCGTAAAGCTCCTTCGACGAAAAGGTCGAAACGACTTCGGAATAGACACCGAACGCGGGAAGGATCAGGATATAGACCTCGGGATGACCGAACAGCCAGAACAGGTTGGCGTAGTTCATCATGTTGCCGCCAAGGTCATTCGTGAACAGGTGGAAGCCGAGATAGCGATCAAGCGCGAGCAGCGCGGTCGCCACGGTCAGCGGCGGCATGGCGAAGATCATCAGGATCGACGTGCATAACGTCGTCCAGCAGAACAGCGGCATCCGCATCAGCGTCATTCCCGGACAACGCATCTTGTAGAGCGTCACCGCGAAGTTGAGCCCCGACAGCGTCGACGCGATCGATCCGAGAGTTACCGCCCAAATCCAGTAATCGGGACCGACATCGGGGCTGAATGCGAGTTCGGTGTAGGGCGGATATCCGCTCCATCCGCCCGTCGAGAAGCGTCCGATCACCAGCGACACCATCATCAGCCCGGCCGCCCCTCCGGTGAGCCACAGGCTGATCGAGTTGAGCAGCGGAAACGCCACATCGCGCGCTCCGATCTGCAACGGGGTGACGTAATTGATGATGCCGGTCAGGAACGGCATCGCCATGAAGAAGATCATGATGCTGCCATGCGTGCTGAACAACTGCGCGAAATGGTCCGGCTCGACGAAGCCCGGCGCGTTCACCGCAGCCGCCTGCTGCATCCGCATCAGCACCGCCTCGGCCAGCGCGCGCGCCAGCATTACGAAGGCGATGATGACATACATGATGCCGATCTTCTTGTGATCGAGGCTGGTGAGCCACTCGCGCCACAGATATCGCCATTTGCCCGCCACTGTTATCAGCGCAATCAAGGTTGCGGCACCGAGCACGACGATCAGCGCCGCCCCAGCCCCAATGATCTCGCTGACGGTCGGGTTTTCCCATGCGCGGACGAACGCCAGCGCGTTCCAGGTAAAGCGCCCGAGCAGCGCTGGCCAGATACCCTCGGTCATCGTGCCTTGTCCGGTGTTTGCGCGACGATATGCGAAAACAGATTGGGCGGCGTCGAGGCGAAGAAGACAGGCCGTGCGATCACCGATCGGGCAGACAGTCTGGCATAGCTCGCCGCATCGAGACGTTGGCCGGACGCATGCACCCGGTCCACCCAGTGGCGGTATTGAGGAGCCGGACGCGCGATGACATTGAATTTCTGGTTCTGGAAACCGATGCCGTTGAACTGCGTGTTCTGACCGTGGAACACTCCCGCCCGGCTCGCCGCGAAGTTCAGCTGCGTGGTCATTCCCGCCATCGCGTAAATCTGGCCAGCAAGCTGCGGCACCATCAGCGACTGCATCACGGTCCCGCTCGTGAGGCTGATATGGACTGGTCGGCCGACCGGTATATCGAGTTCGTTCACCGTGGCGATCTGCTCGCCGGGATAGATGAACAGCCACTTCCAGTCGAGCGCGACCGCCTGTATCTCAAGCGGTGCCTGCGGCGAAGGTATCGGGCGATACGGATCGAGCAGGTGCGTGTAGGTCCAGAGCACCACGCCGAGGCCGATCACGATGACGATCGGCGGAATCCAGATCAGCGCCTCGATCCACCATGAAAAGTCCCATTTCGGCTTGAACGCGCTCTTCGTGTTCGACAGGCGGTAATGCCATGCCATGATCGGCGTCAGCAGCAGCACGGGCCCCGCGACGAATATCAGAACGGCGCCGACGACGAGATACAGATGCCACTGGCCCTCCGCGACTGGCCCGGCGTGTCCGACGACGCCAAGCCTGAGAACGTCGCACCCTGAAAGCAGCATGAGCGCCATGATACCGATGCCGCGCAGTGCCAATCTAGTATTACCCCGGATGGTCATCGCCCGCGCCGAGTGCTCAGCCGGCCTCGACCCGGACCGGCACAGATTTCGATGCCGGTGTCTTCGACAATTGATCGTGATGGCCGATCGGTACCAGCACGTTACATTCGGGATAATAAGACGCGATCGTCCCGCGTGGCAGTTTGTAAGCGGTCAGCGTCAGCCCGCCGAGCCTGCGGTCCTGGCCATCATCGACATCGGTCACCAAGGCGACGATCTGGCCATCGCGGAACCCGCGCTCCTCGATATCCTCCGGGCTCATCAATACGATGTCACGCGAACCCTCCAGCCCGCGCAGGCGGTCCGAATAACCGTAGATCGTCGTGTTGAACTGGTCGTTCGAGCGCATGGTGATCAACCGGTAACGCCCGGGCGCATCCTGGAACCCGAGCGAGTTCAGCTGCCCCGGCGTCGTGAACACCGCCCTTCCCTCCGGCGTCTTCCAGATCCGCTCGTGCGCGCCATTGCCACGATAAAAACCACCCGCCTCGTACATGCGCGCGTTATAGTCGCGGAAATCATCGGGATAGGTGTGCTCGATCAGGTCGCGGACGAGCGCATAATTGGCCGTCCACTCGTCCCATTTTAACCCGGCCGCCGGTGCCACCGCCGCCTTGGCGATGCCGGTGACGATCGCGAGTTCGCTCCTGACCATGCCCGATACCGGCGCGGTATGGCCAATCGATGCGCTGATCATCGAGAAGCTGTCTTCGGTGGTGATCGACTGGTTGCCGGTGGCCTGTTCGTCGCGTTCGAAGCGGCCCAGGCAAGGCAGGATATACGCCTGCCTGGCCGGGAAGAGGTGGCTGCGGTTGAGCTTGGTCGAGACCATCACGGTCAGGTCCTGCGCGGCCCACGCCGCCTCCATGCGCTTCTGGTCGGGCACGGCGCGCACCAGATTGCCGCCGAGCGAGACGAACGCGCGAACCTTGCCCGCAAACAATCCCTCGACCGCCTCGACGATGTTCATGCCGTCCTTTGTCGGCGGATCGAAGTCGAACAGCGCCTTCAGTTTATCCAGTGGCACCAGCTTGACCTTCTCGGCGATCCCGACGGTGCGCTGTCCCTGCACATTGCTATGCCCGCGCACGGGGCAGCAGCCTGCGCCCGGCCTGCCGATGTTACCGCGCAGCAGCAGCAGGTTGACCAGCATCGCGATGTTCAGCGCACCATGCGTGTGCTGGGTCAGCCCCATGCCATAAACGCCGATCACTTTCTCGGCAGCGATATAGACGTCGCCAGCTTCACGAAGCGCGGCCTCGGTCAGTCCCGATTCCTGCTCGATTTCCGCCCAGCTCGCATCGCGACACGAATCGATGAACTCGTCGAAGCCGGTGGTGTGCTGCTTGACGAAGCCATGATCAATCACCTCGGCCTTGCCCGCTGCCTTTGCGGCATCATCCGCCTCGACCACGCATTTGCAAAGCCCGAGTATCGCGGCAACGTCGCCCCCGGCCTTGAGCTGGTGGTATTGATCGGAAATCCTGGTTTCCTTGCCGGTCAGCATTGCCGTCGGGCTTTGCGGATCGACGAACGACACCAGTCCCTGTTCGATCACCGGGTTGAACGTGATGATCTTGCCGCCACGATCCTTCAGATCCTTCATCGGGTGCAGGAACCGCGGGCTGTTGGTGCCGGGATTTTGCCCGAAAAAGAAGAACGCATCGGTTTCGGCGAGGTCATCCCAGACGATCGTCCCGACGGGCGAACCGATTACCTTGGTCAGCCCAACCGAGGTCGTTTCGTGGCACATGTTCGAACTCTGCGGCAAATTGTTGTTGCCGTAAGTACGCGCCAGCAACGCGTAGAGATACGACGCCTCAAGTCCCGCATGACCCGACGCATAAAAGACCGCAGCTTCGCGATCGATCGACTGTAGCGTCGTACCAATCGCCGCGAACGCATCCTCCCAGCTCACCGCCACATAGCGATCGGTCTCCGCGTTGTAGCGCAGCGGATGCGTCAGCCGTCCGGTCTTTTCGAGATCATGATCCTTCCAGTCGCGCAGCGCGGTGACGGTGTGCGCGTCGTCCTGCCAGAATGCGGGCGTGCAGCGCGCCTTGGTCAGCTCCCACATCGTCGCCTTCGCGCCGTTCTCGCAGAACTCGAATGCGGAATAATTGGCGGGCTTAGGCCACGCGCACGACACGCACATCACGCCCTTGGGCTTGTTCATCTTGGCCAGGCTGCGGACGCCACCGCCCGCGGGCCAGGTCTCTCCAAAAATCTGCGATATTCCCTTCATAGAGCCCCACCCGCCTGCCGGACCGGAATCGTGGGGGAGGTCCTTCTGATCGGCCATGAATGCGGTCCTTCAACTCGAGTTCGGCAGTGGCCTGACGACCTGATGCGCTCAATAACAACTTATCCTGAACCGCAAATGCGAGAGAGGCAAAGCATTCGAGTTGCTTAACAAAATTGTAATAATAAGAGCAGGTCGTAAATTCGTGAAAATGCGCTTTTACGGAACTTAAGCGGGCCACCGGTAGGGCCAGGCGACGCTGGTTCGCTTCACGTTAGCCAAATAGCCT
Source organism: Sphingomonas paeninsulae (assembly GCF_003660165.1). Taxonomy (NCBI): domain Bacteria; kingdom Pseudomonadati; phylum Pseudomonadota; class Alphaproteobacteria; order Sphingomonadales; family Sphingomonadaceae; genus Sphingomonas; species Sphingomonas paeninsulae. Next base: position 62,334 of record NZ_CP032827.1, on the reverse strand, counting down.
GACGAGCCAGTCCCCGCTCGCTCGCGGCCGCTTTGGACATTGTCACCTTCGGCCGCTCGTTCCGGTCAAATTAGTGCAGGTCAAAATGTCTTGGTTTGGGACTTAACGATCATTCCTCGTGTCCATGGTAAATGACCGCTTCTCAGCGAGGAGCGGACGTTCCTGCAGAGCTCTCCCGGGCGATCGCGGGGATCATGATTACGAGGTCGTTGTTTGCAAACTTGCGATGTTTTTCGACGCACTGGCTTTGAGTCCACGCGCGGGCACTTCAAAATGTGAGCTGCCCCTTATCGGTGCATCGTCCGTATCCCATCCACAACAACCTGCGGATTATGCAAGCCCTTGTAGACCGGCGGCGGCTTTTTGTTCAGTTTGAGCAATGTGTAGACCGCCGTCATCGCACTCCGGACCGGCGCAGTCGGATTTCAGGACGATGATCACGGCCCCGGTGATTTATTCGTTAATCGTCCCGCTGGTTCTGGTCGACCTGTGGGTGAGCGTGTATCAGGCAATCTGCTTTCGCGCCTATGGCATAGCGCGCGTGCGCCGGGCCGATTATATCGCATTCGACCGCCAGAAACTTGCCTCTCTGAACGTCATCGAGGTCATCAACTGCCAGTTCTGCGCCTATGCCAACGGGCTGGTCGGCTATGTCCGCGAAATCAGCAGCCGGACCGAACAATATTGGTGCCCGATCAAACATTCGGTGCGGATCACCGACCCGCACGAACGCTATTTCGGCTTTCTGGAATATGGCGATGCGGAGGGATATCGCACCAAACTCGATGCGTTTCGCCAGCGACTGCGCGCACCGGAGACGGTGTAGCAGCTCGAGCAGCTCCCATTCCCCTCGCCTGCGTATTTTCCGAGTCTCGCGGCAAAACTCTGGTCGGTTATTCAGGACAGGCTGGTTCAGGTGACCGGACGACTTCAGCTTTCTTCGCGCGCCGAAACAGACGCGCGATCAAGGGTCAGGGGTCGGCAATCAGGGAGGGTGATGATGTTTAACGACCCCGTCGAAGCCGAATATTATGAGCGGCGTCTGAAGTGCTCGCTCGATATGGCGGCAACGTCCGACAATGCGGGGGCTGTGCTAGCCCATCGCGGGCTGGCGGCCTGTTATCAGGCCAGACTACTCTCGCTGATGAGCGCGGACACGCCGTTCAGGCCGGGAGCAAGAGCGGCGCTTTCGCTCGATGCCTTTCGCATCAAAAAGCCGTCGGCCGCTTTTCCGATGGCCCGGTCGGGCGGGGGATCGGCGGCGAGACTATGAGGAACAAACTGACAGTTTTGGCTTTTGCCGCCGTGACCATTGCGACCGGCGTTTCGGGTGCGGGCTTGATCGGCAATAATGGCAATGGGGCCGGCACACCACCCGGCTTCGCGGTCGAGCATCGAGGGTCAATCAAATGATCAATGCAGACTGGAGTGCCGACCTGACCACGAACAGCGGTTTCGAGTTTAGCGTGAGGCCTGCCAATGCGTTGGACGAGGCGGCCCTGAAATCGTTCTTTGCTGGCGTGACGCCCGAGGATCTGCGGTTTCGGTTTCTGACCGGCCTGACGACGGTCGGGCAGTCGCAAATCGATGCGATGACCGATGTCGATCACCGGACGACCGAGAATTTTCTGGCGTTCGTCGATGACGGATCGGAACTGATCGCGACGGCCATGCTGGCCTGTGACGGCGGGATGGAAACCGGCGAGGTAGCTATGGCGATTCTGCCTCACTATAAAGGGCGCGGGGTAAGCTGGGATTTGCTGAACCATGTCGCGCGCTATGCTAAGGCGAAGGGGGTGAAAACCATCCAGTCGATCGAACGGCGCGATCATCGGGCGGCGATCGATATGGAGCGTGAAATGGGCTTTGTCGTCGGGCCATATCCGGGTGATCCGGCGCTCACGCTGGTTCAGCGTCGGCTTGGATAGATATTGTGACGCGGCTGAAGACATTGCCCGAACATCATCTCGTCGCGCGGGTGGGGTGGCTGCGCGCAGCTGTTCTGGGGGCAAATGACGGGATATTATCGACGGCCAGCCTGATACTCGGCGTCGCGACTGCTGGCGGGTCGAGGGCTAATATCCTGATCGCGGGAACAGCGGGCCTTGTAGCGGGTGCGATGTCGATGGCCGCCGGTGAATATGTGTCGGTCAGTTCGCAGCATGACACCGAACAGGCGGACCTTTCGCGTGAGCGTGCCGAACTAAAAAGCGACCCTGTCGGCGAGGCCGAGGAGTTGTCGCAAATCTATGTGGAACGCGGCGTGGATGACGCAACGGCGCGCACGGTTTCCCAAGAGTTGATGGCAAAAGACGCGCTGGGCGCTCACGCCCGCGACGAACTCGGCATCACGATGGTCAGCCTCGCGCGCCCATTGCAAGCGGCGGTTACGTCCGCCGCGACGTTTACGTGCGGGGCGCTGATGCCGTTGCTGATCGTGATGTTTGCCCCTGCCCGGCTTTTGATTGTCGCAGAGACGGTGGGGACACTGTTGTTTCTGGCGCTGCTCGGGGCGATTGGTGGCGCGGCGGGCGGTGCCGGTATTGGGCGCGCTACGATGCGCGTGTTGCTGTGCGGCGGGCTGGCTCTCGGCATAACGGCGGGCATTGGGCGGCTGGTGGGTACAGCGATCTGAGATCGGAGCGGGCTGCGTAGTTTCCGATACTGGCTGCGCACCGGACGTCGCGTCACACTCTTTGCGAAGGGTGCAATATTATGATGTATCAGACGATCATGGTTCATTTGAAGCTGTCGCATACCAACACCGGTTTGCTGACGGTCGTCAGCGAACTCGCCGACCGTTTCGGGTCGAGAATAGTCGGGGTGGTTGCCTGTCAGCCGATCCCTATCGTGTATTGCGAGGTTCCTCTGCCGCCGACGCTGATGGAGGAGGACACAAAAGAGATCCGCCGCGAAATGGGACTGGCGGAAGCCGAGTTCCGGGCGGCGTTTTTTGGCAAACCCAATCAGATCGAATGGCGGTCTTCAATTGGGCTCGAGCCGACTTCGGATTTCGTGGCGCGAGAAGCCCGCTGTGCCGATCTCGTGGTGACCAGTGCGGTTTCGTTCGACCCGAGCGACACCGCGCGCAGGGAAAATCCGGCCCAGATCGTGTTGCAAACAGGGCGACCTGTGTTGATCGTGCCGCGTGATGCGCCCGGTTTGAAGCTAAATCGCATGACCATTGCGTGGAAGGAAACGCCCGAGGCAAGGCGCGCGGTGGCCGATGCGCTGCCGCTGCTGAAGACGGCGAGCCATGTCAGCATCGTGCATCTGGCACCCGAGCGTGACCGCCATGACGCCTTGGCTGGGATGAAGGATGTGGCCGGATGGCTCGACCGGCACGGGATTGTGGCTGAGGTGATCTTCACGCCGACGACGCAGGGCGACGACGCCTATCAACTCAACGAGGCACTTGAGAACAACCGGACCGATGTCGTGGTCGCGGGTGCCTATGGACATAGCCGGTTGCGTCAGTGGGTGTTCGGCGGGGTTACGCGCGACCTGACGCTTCATGCCGGTTATTGCGCGCTGCTGTCGCATTGACGCGATGATCCGGCCCCGATGATCCGGCATAGTCGCGCGGTTCAGGCGCTGGCGATCGCCCTTGCCGCGCTGGCAGGCTATGTGGATGCCGTCGCCTATATCGAGACGGGCGGGTTCTTCGTGTCGTTCATGAGCGGCAATACTACGCGGCTGGGTGTTGGTCTTTCCGGGCAGAGCCATGCCGCCGCGATCGCATTCGGCCTGATCGGTTGCTTTGTCATGGGCGTGACGGGCGCATCACTTGCGGGCGACTGGGCGGGTCGATTTCGGCGCGTTGTGGTGCTGTCGATGGTGTCGGTGCTCCTGGTGGCATCGGCGGTGCTCGCGTCGTTTGGAGACGAGTCCGTTGCCATCGCCTGCCTTGCGGTTGGGATGGGCGCGGAAAATGCCGTTGTCGGTCAGGCGGGGGAAACGCCGATCGGGCTGACGTACATGACCGGCACCATCGTCAATCTGGGGCGGTGCCTCGCCATCGCCATTCGCGGCGGCGACCCGGTCGGCTGGCGTTCCTATCTGCTGCTGTGGTGCGGCCTGTTGAGTGGCGCGGTTCTGGGAGCCAGCGCCGATCATGCGATGGGGATGTCGGCGCTGTGGCTGGGAGCAGGGCTCGCTGCCGTTCTGGCCCTGATCAGTGCGCACCGACAGGTTAACCTCGCTAATCCAAAGCTTAAGGGCTAGGCTGGTGTCTTGACCTCAACGCCCCCCGAGCAAAGCCATAGCGGGGCCGAAATAGCGGCGCGGCGGCAGGCGATGATGGCCGAAGAACTCGGGCTGCTGATCGACGGCGCGACTAATTACGCGATCTATATGCTCGATCCGGCGGGCCGGGTGACGCTGTGGAACCGTGGCGCCGAACGCATCAAGGGGTGGAGCGAAGCGGAGATCATCGGGCAGGATGTCGCGGTCTTCTATCCGCCCGACGATGTGGCTGCGGGCAAGCCAGTACGCGACCTTGCGCTGGCAAATGATCTGGGGCGTATCGAGGAAGAAAGCTGGCGGGTTCGCAAGGACGGGTCGGAGTTTCTGGCGAGCGTGACGATCACCGCGCTTCGCGATGAGAATGGTGCGCTGAGGGGCTTCGGCAAGGTCATTCGCGACATTACCGATCAGAAGGCGGCCGAGGCGGCGATCGTCCGCCGTGAGCATCATTTGCATTCGATTCTGGCGACCGTTCCTGATGCGATGATCGTGATGGACGAGCGGGGGACGGTCGCTTCGTTCAGCGCCGCCGCCGAACAACTCTTTGGGTTTGCCGAAAACGAAGTCGTCGGGCGCAACGTCAGCATGTTGATGCCATCTGGCGACCGTTCGGCCCATGACGGCCATTTGTCGACCTATCTGAAAACCGGTGAACGGCACATCATCGGCAGTATTCGCAGCGTGACCGCGATGCGGCGGAATGGCGAGAGGTTCCCTATCGAACTGGCGGTGGGTGAGGTTTCGATCGCGGGGGAGCGGATTTTCACCGGATTTATTCGCGACGTCACGGCGCGGGTCGAGAGCGAGCGGCGGATGCAGGAATTACAGTCCGAACTCGTCCATGTCTCGCGGGTCAGCGCGATGGGGACGATGGCCTCGACACTGGCGCATGAGATCAACCAGCCGCTGACCGCGATTGTAAACTATCTGGAAACCGCACGCGAGATGATTGGTGACGCACCCGATGGCGCGCTAGGGGGGATTGCGGAGGCCATCGAACTGGCGGCGGCGCAATCGCTGCGCGCGGGGCAGATCGTTCGTCGGTTGCGGGCGTTTGTCGATGGCGGTGAAACCGGTTTCGAGCTGGAGCCGCTGGATGTGCTGGTGAGGGAAGCGACGACGCTGGGCCTGTTGGGCGCGCATGAAGCCGGGGTAATGGTGGCGACCGACATTGCGTCTGGGCTAGGTCACGTTCGGGTGGACCGGATTCAGATCCAGCAGGTGATCGTCAACCTTATCCGCAACGCGCTTCACTCGATGCAGGCGACGGTGTGTAAGGAACTGCGGATCGCTACAGCTCGGGACGAGCCGGGCTGGGTGAGGATCGCGGTTATCGACACCGGCGGAGGGATCGAGGCTGGCGTTCGGGCACGTCTTTTCGAGGCGTTCGCAACCACGAAGGAAGATGGCATGGGGCTGGGTTTGTCGATCTGCCGAACGATTGTCGAGGCGCATGGCGGGCGCATCTGGGCCGATGCGGTGGAGGGTGGCGGGACAGCGTTCAATTTTACTGTCCCGCTGGCGGATGTTTTTAATGCCTGAGACGCTCAACGCGGTTTATGTCGTCGATGATGACGAGGCGATCAGGCAGTCGGTCGGGTTCCTGCTGCGGAAAGCCGGTTATGACGTTACCGCGTTTGTGTCCGGCGACGAGTTTCTGAAGGCCGTCACGCGCGAGAGTCAGGGCTGCGTCCTGCTCGACGTTCGGATGGCGGGACTGGACGGGCTGGAGGTTCAGGCGCGGCTCAATGCGCTGGGCATCGTCTTGCCCGTCATCATGCTGACCGGGCACGGCGACGTGACGCTGGCGGTGCGCGCAATCAAGGCGGGGGCCATCGAGTTTCTGGAAAAGCCGTTCGAGCGCGTGGTCCTGCTGGCGGCGATCGAAGATGGCCTGCGCCATGCAAAGCGGGGCATTCAGGATAAACTTGCCAAAGAGGACGCGGTCGTGCGGATCGCTGCGCTGACTGCCCGCGAGCACGACGTCCTGAACGGAATGGTTGCGGGGCGTCCGAACAAGCTGATCGCGTTCGACCTGAGCATAGCGACACGCACGGTCGAAGTTCACCGCGCCAATCTGATGGAAAAGCTTCATGCGAGGAGCCTTTCCGACGTATTGCGGATCGCGTTCGCGGCAGGACTGGATGAGCCTAGCCCGTTGTAACCCCTCGCTTTCTACGTACAGACGCCGGAGGCGAACAGGTGCAACGGTCGAGGTCCACAGAGGCATCGTACCATCACCCAGAATGTTGAAATCCGTGTTTCCCTTGTCGATGGCGACCCGGCGATACGACGCGCGCGCCAGATCATGTTGCGCTCAGAACTCTACGATGTCCGGTCGTATTCCACCTGCGCGGCGCTGCTCGCCGATCCGGTTTCGCGGGATTATTTCTGTATCGTCCTCGACGTCCGAATGCACGATGTCGACGGTGTGGCGTTCCTGCGCGAGATGAGGGCAACCGGGTGGCACGGCAGGGCTATTCTTTTGGATGACACCGATCCGGAGGACGCATTGGTGCGGAAGGCAGACCGACACGGTGACAAGATATTCAACCGTGCGATCGGTGACCGGCCACTGGTTGCCGCCATCGCTGGGATGAGTGAGGCGATCTGCCCGCCAACTGCGTAATCTCCGAGGCTGGTAAGGAAGCGCCGCGGGATGGCAAACTGTGCTCATCCAAAGGGAGTTGAGAAGATGCTCGTTTTTCATGGTGCCATGATCCTTGTCATCGATGGTGCAAAACTGTCGCTGTTCCGCAATCGCGGACGCGACTTTGCCATCGATCTCGAACTGGTGGAGCACAGCGTCCAGCACGCGGCGCAGACAGCCGACATCGGCACCGATAAGCCAGGTCGGAGTTTCAGTTCGGTGGGCCATGGGCGGAGCGCGCACGAAACGACTGATTTCCACCAAGCCGATGAGGACGATTTCGCGAGGGCCGCAATCGACAGGTTGAACGCACTGGCGCTACAATCCGATTTCGATTTTATCATCGTGGCCGCGCCGCATGTGCTGGGCTTCATCCGCCCGCGATATAGTGCGGACCTGAAAAAGCGGCTCGTGGCCGAAATCGACAAGGACTATGCCGGTCGGCCAGCCGCCGATGTGGCGGAATTGCTTTTGAATTATACGGCGTAACATCAGGTCACTCAATCAATGCGAAACACCGGCAACCGCATCCAGTGCGACGCGCTCCGTTCCAAAATCACCGATGCCGATACCGCCGCCGCATTTATCACGTCGGGCAGCACGGTGGGCTTAAGCGGGTTCACGGGGTCGGGTTATCCCAAGGCCGTGCCGCTGGCACTGGCCGCGCGGATCGACGCCGAACACGTGGCGGGCAACCCGTTCAGGGTCCGCGTGTGGACTGGGGCATCGACCGGTCCCGAACTCGATGGCGCATTGGCCAAGGCGGACGGCATCGAGTTTCGCCTGCCGTATAATTCAGATCCGATCGCGCGCGAAAAAATCAATCGCGGTGAGATGGAATATTTCGATATGCACCTGAGCCAGGTCGCGCCGATGGCGTGGCAGGGGTTTCTGGGGCCGCTCGATACAGCCGTCGTCGAGGTGTCGGGGATACGCGCGGACGGTTCGCTGATCCCGTCGTCTTCGGTCGGCAACAACAAGACGTGGCTCGACCGCGCGAGCAAGGTGATCCTTGAGGTCAATCGCTGGCAGAACCCCGCGCTGGAGGGGATGCACGACATTTATTACGGTACGGCGCTGCCCCCGCATCGCGTGCCGATCCCGCTGATTCGGCCCGACGACCGCATCGGCGAGGCGTATCTGCGCTGCGATCCGGCAAAGATCCTCGCGATCGTCGAAACCGACGCGCCCGACCGCAATCTGCCATTTGCCGCGCCGGATGCAGCCGCGCACCAGATCGCCGGGCATCTGATCGAGTTCTTCCGGCATGAGGTTGCCAAAGGACGCTTGCCCGCATCGCTGTTGCCGCTGCAATCCGGGGTCGGCAACATCGCCAACGCCGTGCTGAGCGGTCTGGTCGGTGGGCCGTTCGAGGACATGACATCGTACACCGAGGTCATTCAGGACGGGATGCTCGACCTGCTGGATTCAGGAAAACTGCGCATGGCGTCGGCCACCGCCTTTTCGCTCAGTCCCCAAGCGGCGGCGCGGCTGAACGCGGACATGGGCCGGTATCGCGAAAAGATGATCCTGCGCCCGCAGGAAATCAGCAACCACCCCGAACTGATCCGCAGGCTTGGCTGCCTTGCCATGAACGGGCTGATCGAGGCGGATATCTACGGCAATGTGAACTCGACACACATCATGGGATCGCGCATCCAGAACGGCATCGGCGGGTCGGGCGACTTTGCGCGCAATGCCTATGTGTCGATCTTCATGACGCCATCGACGGCCAAGGGCGGCAAGATTTCAGCCATCGTACCGCAGGCCAGTCACGTCGATCACATTACGCAGGATGTGCAGGTGCTGGTGACCGAACAGGGGCTGGCGGATTTGCGCGGATTAAGCCCGAAACAACGCGCGGCGGTGATTATCGCGAATTGCGCGCATCCGGACTATCGACCTGCGCTGGCCGATTATTACCGCCGCGCGCTGATCGGTTCATACGGCCAGCAGTCGCCGTCGCTGCCGGGCGAGGCGTTGTCGTGGCACCAGCGATTTATCGATACGGGGACGATGAGGAGGTAGACGGCCGAGTGTTATCGGCAGTTCGTCGCAAAATAACATGCGGTCACCAGACCGGCATGATTGTCTGCAATTGCGGCAATCTTGATGGAAAGGGGTCGTTCCTCTTACGGCCAGCCTTCCTCATTTACCGGCATCGCTTGACGCGATCTGTGAACGTCTGCTTCCGACCCAGGCTGTGTGAAAACGCGATCGGCACATTGTGCGCGGGCCATTCGCTATGAAGACATTGGGTCTTATGGTTCAAAAGGGGCCTCAGCTTGCGACTGCTTTCACGATTGCCTTGCTACCCATGATGTTGGGCACCCGCGTCAGGTTATAGGCTAAAACATGGAGCGCCATTTCGGTTGAAACACGCGGCTTTGTCTTTGTTAGAAAGTGGGTGGAGCCCATGCGAGCTTTGAAAGTGCCAAAGGGATGCTCCACCGTCTGGCAGCGTATGCGCATGGCATCTGGATTGGCATCGAGGCGTTTCTGCATGGTTTCGAGGACGGCCTTGTGCTTCCATCGGGTGACGCGCCGTTCCTTTGCCGGTGTGCATTGAGCCTTGATCGGACATTTCGGGCAAGCACTCGTCCGATATCGGCTCACTGTCAGACCCGCTTCCACATTGGTGTACCGATAGGTCAGCATGTTGACGGCCGGACAGCGATAAACGTCTCGCTCGGGCAGGTAGACGAAGTCCGCTTTTCCGAACCGTCCCTCCGCCTTGGCACGAGAGGTCATCGGTTTCGGCAGGGTCACAGTGATGCCGGCCTGTTCGCTGGCCAGTATCTCTTCGCCGGAGAAGTAGCCGCGGTCGGCCACCACATCGAGCCGTTCTGCCTCCAGAACTGCTTTCGCCTTTTTCGCCATGCCGCTCAACTTTGCTCGGTCGGTGCCGACGTTCGTGACCTCATGTGTGACGATGAGGTGATGCTCGGTATCGACAGCAGCCTGCACATTATAGCCCACAACGCCCGTTCCGCGTCCGCTGCTCGACATCGATCGCGCGTCAGGATCAGTCAGCGATATTTGGCGGTCTGGTGACGCCAGCATCTGCGCTTCCAGTCCATCGAGGCGCTCCATCTCTTGTTCGAGCCTCGTGATCTTCTCCTTGAGCCTGTCCCCCTTGGCCACCAGCACATCCGTCGGCTCCTGCCGGTCGGCGGTATCCAACTGGGCCAGATAGCGAGCAACGCTTTCCTCGATCTGTTGACGCCGGCGCTCCAGTTTGGCTTTGGTGAAGTTGCGATCCCGGTTGTTCACGGCCTTGAACTTGCTGCCGTCAATGGCGATGCTTGCGCCCGCCAGCAGCCCCATTTGGCGGCACAGCAATTTCATTTTCTGCTCCGACAGGTCGCGGACAATGCGCTGATGCAACTCGCGGGAATTGTTGGGATCTGGCTTACCTATCCGCTGGTGCTGATAGCGGTGTTCAGCCAGTTCAGCGCTGCGGTCGCTGATGCGATCAGTGGATCTGGAAGTCTCATCGAGGTTTCTCGGCGCACGCTTTCCAAGCGCACGACTTACCTCCTCATCTGCAGCTTTGCCATCGCGCTGTGCAGTGCCTCGTCGGCATCGCAGTCTCGAAAAAGCTCGGAAACAAAGCGCTCTTTTGCCTGATCGCGCTAATCCTGGCGTTCGTAACCGCATTCGCCACGCCTGTCGGGTAACCACGACAAATATCGACATTCCGACTGCGCGGCCCGCAAGCGCATGGATTAAGGGTCGACGGGAAACTTTGGGCTCAGGTGGCGAGGCCCTTGGAGCCGCAATCGGGGGCGCCGCTTGCGAGCTGCGCGTCATTCGAACAGCCTGGGGGATGCTTCACGATTATTAGAAAAACCGCATCCTTATTGTCCTGAACCCAGAGAGCGACCCGCTGGGCACCGTTACTACCTGACACTGTTCAAAAATCGCGATCGGGTCGGGCGGCGTATTCGGCAAGGGCTTTCTTCAGGGCACCCAAAGTCATCTCGAATACCTGCCCGAGTCACATACCGACTTCATCTTCGCCACCATGATGGAAGAATGGGGCATGGTCGGGGGCGTCTTAATCCTGCTCACCTATGGCTATCTCGTCAGGTGGGGAACGAAGGTTACATCGCATAGCCCTTCAGTGTTTGGGCACCTGGCAGCGGCCGGACTGGCCTTCACACTGTTCCTTTATGTCAGCATCAACATAGCGATGGTCATGGGTCTCGCACCTGTCGTGGGCATCCCCCTGCCCCTGCGTTCATATGGGGGTTCGGCAATGATGACTGTTCTGATCCTTTTGGGCATCCTGATGTCCATTAATCGGGAAAAACGCGCTGGCGCAGGGTTGTAACCTTCTGCTCAAATGGGTCGGATATGGCTAGAGTCGTCAGCTGCGCGATCAATATGACAACGTGATCGGCGCAACAGCTCGGCGCCTGACCGGACCCACCGCTGGCGCGGCGGGTCCCGCGCTAATTCCAAGAGTTCAGTGCCCAGCAGGGGCTGGACTGCGCGCTTTGGGTTGGCTCCGCCCAGCCCCTGCTGAGTAGATTCCGAGGCTACCGCGAGAACTGCGATATGTCGATCAGAGGCCTTGCCCGCCCTTCGACCATCAAAGGTACTTACCATGCACGACCGGACTCACGCCGCCGCCGCCATTGTGCACGCGTCATCAACCGAGAGCGACTCTGAAACTGCGTCGTCGGTAGCGAAGACTCCAAAATGGGCAAACTACCACGCCAAGATGGCAGGTGAATTTCCCTCGCCTTTCCGCGGCGACGACGATCCTCTCGCGCGCCAGATCAACAAGTTCGTCGAGAAGCTCGATATGCTGCGTCCCGAGAAGGGCGGTCCCGCATTTCTCGGCAAGAGCCCGGCGCTGACCTATGCCTATCCCGACGTCAAGAACATTACAGTTCCACAGGCGATGGGGGATCTTGACCAGGTGCTCGACGATGTGGTCGGCCTGTTCGAGGGCGCGCCCAATTGGGGCAACCCGCTGACGATGTGTAACGTCATCCCGCAGTCCAATACCGCCGCGGTCGTTGCGTCGATGCTGTCGCAGGTGTTCTCCGCCAATATCCTGGAGGGGAATATGCCTGGAACGTCCATCGTGCCGAGCTGGAGACGGCGGGCATGGTCGCGAACATGTTTGGCTGGACTCCGGTCAACAGCGGCGCGATCTACACTTATGGCGGCGGTGGCTGCTGGACCTACGGCCTGAAATACGGCCTGACGCGGGTGCTCAAGGATTCGCGCGAAAAGGGCGTGCGGACGGACGCCAAGGTAATTTGTTCGCAGCAGGCGCATTACGTGCAGCAGAACGCGACCGACTGGCTCGGCCTCGGCATGGACAACATCGTCCACGTCCGCACTGATGTGGCGACCAACCAGATGGATCTCGTCCATCTCGAGGAATTGCTGACCGATTTTGCCGCGCGCGGCATCCCGGTCGCGACCGTCGTCTGCACGATGGGCACAACCGACGCGAGCGCGTTCGATCCGATCGGCTTGGTCCGTGAAGTGATGGACCGCCACCCCAATCCCGAGGGCTTCGGCAAGGCGGTATTATATGCCGATGCGGTCGTCGGATGGTCGTGGATCTACTTCAAGGACTATGACTTCGAGGCCAATCCGCTCGAATTCTCCGACCGTATCCTGCCCGTGCTGCGCCGCAATGGCGAGGCGATGCGCGAGCTTGAATATGCCGATTGCGTCGGGATCGATTTCCACAAGGTCGGCTGGGCGCCCTATGTCAGCAGCTGCTTCCTGTACCGCGACGCGACCGAATTCGAGTCGATCCACCGCCGCGGCGCGGACGCCTATCTGCAGGCGCGTACGCCGTATAACCCGATGTATTACACACTCGAAGTGTCGCGCACCGCATCGGGCTCGCTCGCGGGTTGGGCGACGCTCAAATATTTCGGCAAGGAAGGGATGCAGGCGATCCTCGGCGGCATCCTCGAGACCAAATATTACCTCTACGATCTCATCCGCAGCCATCCTGACATGGTCTGCGTCAACCCGGACGACACCGGGCTGATAACGCTGTTCCGGGTCTATCCCGAGGGCGTGGACGCGCAGGTGCAATTCGGTCGCGAACTGAGCGATCCTGCGCTGCGCAGCGACCTGATCAAGCATAACCATCTGACCGAAGCGGTTGGCAACAAGCTGTTCGAATGGTTCCGCTCGGGCAAGCAGATCGACGGTAAGTACACGCCGTATATGAGCTTCAGCACGGGCTTCCGCGACGCGACCTATAATCGTGACGGGACCGACGAAGAAGCCGTCGTCTACGCGCTGAAGTCGTTTCCGATGAACGTTTTCATCACGCCCGAGACGATGCAGTGGGCGCTGCACTGCGTCGCGGCAGCCCGCGACGAAGTGCTCAAACGGTAACCCTTCGTTCGATCTCTGCGCCGTCGACCATCGTCGGCGGCGCCCCCTTTCAAGGCTGTTTGCATGACCGAGCGCTCGCTCCCCGCCTCCGTGCCCGGCGGCAAGCCCAAAGCTACGGGGTGGCTCGCCCATGGCGGCCAGACCAAGCCACAGCCCAAGATCGTAATCGGCATGATCGCCTTTGCGATCATGAACGTGACCACGATCGTCAGTCTCCGCGGCATGCCGGCCCAAGCCGAATATGGCATGGCGTCGATCTTCTATTATCTGTTCGCAGCGATCGTGTTCCTGGTGCCCGTATCGCTGGTCGCGGCCGAACTCGCCGCGACATTCCCCAAACAGGGTGGCGTGTTCCGCTGGATCGGCGAGGCCTTCGGCCCGCGCTGGGCTTTGCCGCGATTTATTATCAATGGCAGGCAGTGGTGATCTGGTTCCCGACCGTGCTGATCTTCGCCGCGGCCGCGCTCGCCTATATCTGGTGGCCGCCAGCGTTCGATCAGGCGCTGGCCGACAACAAGCTCTACACGATCGTCATTCTGCTTGCGGTCTATTGGTTCGTCACGCTGTTCACCTTCCGCGGCATGGCGGCATCGACGCGGTTGAGTTCGCTCGGCGGCCTGTTCGGAACGATCATCCCCGGCGCGATCCTGATCGCGCTCGGCGTGGCCTATGTCGCGAGCGGCAAGCCGATGCACCTCGATTTGCATGACAGCCTGATCCCCGACTTCAGCGATTTCCACAACATGGTGCTGGCGGCGAGCGTCTTCCTCTATTTCGCGGGCATGGAGATGCAGGCAGTCCATGTGCAGGACCTAAAGAATCCGACACGCAGTTATCCGCTGTCGGTGCTCATCGCTACGGTGATGGTCGTGGTGATCTTCGTGCTTGGCACGCTCGCGGTTGGCGCAGTCGTTCCGCGCGAGGCGATCGACATCAACCGCGGGCTGCTCGTCGCCTATAACGAACTGTGGGCGGCGTTCGGTCTGCCGTGGCTAGGCAATGTGATGGCGGCGATGCTGGCGTTCGGCGTGCTCGGCCAAGTCAGCGTAATCGTCGCCGGGCCTTCGACCGGGCTGCTTGCGGTCGGCAAAGCGGGATATCTCCCGCCTCTGCTGCAAAAGACCAACGCACACGGCATTCCGGTTGCGATCCTGATCCTGCAAGGCGTGCTGGTCACACTGTTGTGCGTCGCTTTCACGGTGCTGCCTTCGGTCGAATCCGCCTACCAGCTGCTCAGCCAGATGGCGACGATCATCTATCTGGTCATGTACGTCCTGTTGTACGTCGCCGCGATCCGGCTGCGGTACAGCCAGCTGGACCGGGAGCGGCCGTTCCGCATCCCTGGTGGCAATGTCGGCATGTGGCTGGTCGGCCTGTTGGGGCTTGCCGGGGCGCTCATCGCGCTGGGGTTCAGCTTCATTCCGCCGGCACAGATCAGCACGGGCAGTCCGGTACTCTACGTCGGCACGCTGGCGATCGGATCGGTGGTCTTCCTCGCCATCCCGTTCGTGATCTACGCGTTTCACAAGCCCGACTGGAAAGCGGCAGGTTCCGACTTTGAACCGTTCGAGACCGCGGCGTGAGTGCGATTGACACCACTGCGCTGGTGAGGATGATCATCGGCCTGTTCGCGATCACGGCACCGATCGCAGTCCTGCCGCTGTTCGTGGCGGCTACCGCAAGTCAGACACCCGGGGACCAACGTCGCACCGCGCTGATTGCGGCGGCGACCTATGTCGTCGCGGGGATGCTCGCGCTGTTTGTCGGTAATGCCGCGCTCGGCGTCTTCGGGGTCAGCGTCGCCGCCCTGCGCGTGGCGGGAATGGCGGTGATCGGCGTGATCGGATGGCAAATGCTGAATGCGCCGACCCCAACCGAAGCGACGCCGGTGCGCAGCCATCACCACCGCGCGTCGAACACGCACGTGCCGGTCGCGACGGATAGGACTGTCGCGCCGTCGCCCACATCGGTCGGAATCCTACCGTTGGGGTTTCCGATCTATGCCGGACCGGGGGTGCTGTCGGTCATCATCGCCTGGGGGAGCGGCAACCGGCCGGTCTATCTCGCCGCGATGGTCGCTATCCTCGCGAATGCGTCGATCATCGTCGCGCTCAATTTTCTTGCTGCTCCGATCACGCGCGTGATCGGAGAAAAGGCTCTGCTGATAACTGAAAAAGTCTTTGGTCTGCTCGTCGTCGCGATCGCAGTCGGCGGCATGGCGAGCGCGCTGGTCGTCCTGTTCCCAGGTCTTGGCGCAGCGGGTTCTGCGCGATGAAGATCAGGCGCGCGGCGCAGACGCTTCTCGCGCTTTGTACGCTGGGATTGCCGGTCGCGGGAATGGCGCAGGACGCTGATATCGCTGTTCGAAACCAATGGTTCACTGGCTCGCTCGAGGCATCGTCGCCAGCCTTGTCGACGGCGGGGACGCTCGCGATCGAACCCTATCTCATCTACAAGATCGATACCGGAAAATATGACAATCAGGGCCATCGCCATCCCGGCGGCGACGGCGTTCATCAGATGCAGTCGGTGACGGTATTCAAATATGCGCTCACCAATCGGGTGAGCTTTCAGGCGCTACCGACGTTCGTCCGCGTGACCGATGGTCATGATCCGCGCGGTTCCGGGATCGCGGATCTGCCGCTCGAGCTGGAATATCGACTGAAGGACGAGAATGGCCGAACCGGATCGCCCTCGATCACCGTAAGCGCCGGCGTCGTGCTGCCGATCGGTCGATACGATCATCTGACGACCGGGCTTGATGGCCTTGGCACGGGCACGATGCTGGCAAAGCAGGGCATCGTTGTCGAATCCCTGTTCGACACCAAGGGGGGGCACCCGGTTCGGATCCGCCTTTTCGCCTCCGTAACCGAGGCCTTGGCGTCGGCGGATGTTTACGACCTGAGTGTTTATGGAACGACGGACGGGTTCGCTGGTCACGCCGCTCCCGGTGTGTCCGTGCAGGTTGGTGTGGCCGCCGGCTATGCGCTCGACCAGCGCTGGGTCATTGCGCTCGATCTGGTTCGTAGCGATATGGGCCGGTCGCGCCTAACGGGCGTGGATTCCAGCGGTACAGCGCTACGAACCACGGGTCAGCGCGCATCCCGAACAATTCTCGCTCCCGCGCTGGAATATAATTGGTCGGCCCGCGCCGGGCTCATCGCGGGGGTCGAGGTGTCCGTCGCGGGCCTAAACACACCGTCCTACGTTGCGCCCCAAATAGCGATTGCCTTGGCGTTTTAGCGTTCGACGGGTCGTTGCCACGATAATAGCCGAGGTGCGGGTCGTGAGTAATTTCCGACGCTGCGCGCTCCGCAAGATCGGCGCTACCGCGGAGTCCTTTGGGCAAAGGATCGTCATCGCATGAGCAGCTACACATTCATCGGCAGCGGAATCGCCTCGCTCGCGGGAGCGGTCATCCTGCTGCGCGATGGCGACGTTGCGGGCAAGGACATCACGATCCTCGAGGAAAGCCACCAGACCGGGGGCGCCTTCGATGCGCATGGCTCGGCGGAGGACGGCTATTTCATGAGCGGCAGCCGCATGTTCGAGGCGATGTATCAATGCACCTTCGATCTGCTCGACGGCATACCCTCGGCGACGGACCCGACAATTTCCGTGACCGCAGAAACGAACCGGGCCGCGAAGATGTGGCCGTGGGATAACAAGGTCAGGCTGGTCAATCTGGACGGTAGCGTGCCCGACGCACACACCATGGGATTTACCGAGCGCGACCGGATCGACCTGATCGCGCTGATCGGCGAGCCTGAAAGCCTGCTCGACGACAAGCGCATCACCGACTGCTTCGAGCCGCATTTCTTCGAGACCAATTTCTGGATGGAATGGTGCACGCTGTTCGCGTTCGAACCGTGGCACAGCGCGATCGAGTTCCGCCGCTATTTGCGTCGGTTCGTCCACCATTTCTCGACAATCGACGTTCAGCACGACATCTATCGCACTGTCTACAATCAGTATGACAGCATAATCGTGCCGATCGTCACCTGGTTAAGGGACCGGGGTGTCCAGTTCCGGCACGGCGTCCGTGTCGAGGATCTGGGGTTCGCCGCGGGCAACGACGCGCTGACCGTCACCAGCATATCGACGCTGACCGCTGATGGCCCGGCCGCGATCCCGGTCGCGCCTAGCGACCTGGTGTTCGTCACCAACGGGTCGATGACCGCGGACAAGGCATTCGGGTCGATGACCGAGGCCCCCGGCCTCGATGCGACCAACCATTCGGGCGCGTGGAACCTGTGGGAAAAGCTCGCGCAAGGTCGCCCTGCCCTCGGTAACCCGGCTGCCTTTAACGGGAATGTTCAAGAGAGTTCGTGGATCTCCTTTACCGTCACGGTGAAAGACCCGTTGTTCCTGCAGTTGATGGAGCGCTTCAGCGGCAGCGCGGCCGGGACAGGTGGGCTGATCACCTTCAAGCAATCGGCCTGGCTGCTGACTTTATCGATCTATCATCAGCCGTTCTTCCCCGATCAACCCGAAGGTATCGCGGTTTGGTGGGGTTACGGCCTGTTCCACGATCGCCCCGGCGACTACGTCAAGAAGAAGCTGGTCGACTGCACGGGCGCGGAGATCCTGGAGGAAGTGCTGGGCCATCTGCGTTTCAGCGCGCCCGACAGCGCGGCGGTCCTCGCTGCCTCAAACTGCATCCCCTGCGCGATGCCCTACATCACCAGCCAGTTCATGAAGCGCAAAATGGGCGACCGGCCTCTAGTGGTGCCGATCGGATCGACCAACCTAGCCTTTCTCGGCCAATATGCCGAGCAGCCCGACGACGTGGTCTTCACGGTGGAATATTCGATCCGCTGCGCGATGACCGCGGTCTACACGCTGCTCAAGCTCGATAAGGCGCCGCCGCCGGTCTATAAGGGGCTGCACAGTCCCAAGGTGATCGTCGATGCGATCCGGACGCTCCACCGATAGTGCGGATACCGCCGAACCGCGACGCGATGTCGCGGCGATGCGGGCACGTCTGTGCCTTGCGCGGTCGGCATTCCGTCTTTGGCCGTTCGTTCGCAGCCGGCAACGGCATGCCTGTCCAAGACACCAGCCTCCCGAGTTCGCGCAGCCGCCGCGGACTTCAGCTTGAAAGGATAGCATCATGCTCGATATCAAAACCTATAAGACCAACACCGCGAGCTTCCAGATGGCAGGCAAATGCCCGTTTGGCGGCGACCGCATTGGCGGCACGCTCGGCACTCCGCCGACCTTGTCAGACTGGTATCCGAACCGGCTCAAGGTCGAACAACTTCATTCGAACGGTCCGCAAGCCAATCCGCTGGGCGACGATTTCGGATATGCGGCGGCGTTTGAGGGCCTCGATCATGCGGCGCTCAAGCAGGATATCAAGACGTTCCTGACTTCGTCGGTGGCAAGCTCGGGTTGTCAATGCAGCTCTTGCTCATTGTAAGCCTCGCTTCACCAGCCCGTAGCTGTTGTCGTCACGCCGCGCATTCGAAGGTTGTCGTCGTTTTTTTTGGCAAGCGTTTATGCACAAAGTGCCTTCACTTTTGTGACCGATACACCGCCGGCAAATTAACAGTTTGTCGCCCATCCAGTATCAACCCGCTTTGTCAGCTCGCCTCTCGGCGATTATTCGTGTCGCCAGCAAGCGCCAGAGCGAGCTCTTCGCAAATCCGTTTCGCCTCTTCCTCGACTTCGTAAAAGTCTTGATGGGCGAACCGATCGGTCAATTGCGACGTGATATGCCCTAGATGCATGTGCTTCTGGGAATGCATGCCAAAGCCAGCCACAAGGTAGCGGTCAAACACATCGCGAAGCGCTTGCACCTCGCCCTGCTCGTCGAGCCAAATTGTCGTTGCTGCAGATGTTGTAAAACTGAGCAGCCTTTTCCCCCCGAGCAGGTCACTGACGTCGTGTCGTTGTATCGCCTCCGGGTCGACGCCGGCGCCTAGAACCCTTTCGACATAGCCCTTCATCATCGCTGGCGGCGAGCCAAACCAGACCGGGTAGATCAGTACGAAAATATCACTGCCGCTGAGCATCGCGAGCTCTCGTTCGACATCGGCAGAACGCTGGAAGCCAGGAATCGTTGGTCGTTCGGACGCCTTTAGCACCGGGTCGAAACCCATCGCATAGAGGTCGCGAAAAATGACGTCCTGGCCTGCCGCGCTGACCGCGGCGCAATAGGTATCCGCGATCGATCGATTGAAACTATCGGGATCGGAGTGGCAAAGCACAACGACATGGCGTCCCACTTGGGTTGTTGACGAAATCAGGAGCGTCATGTCGATTTCCTTGGAGCTGAAGCGGACCCGTTCGTGAGTATCCCAGGCGTCGGCCGTGCTAACGATATGGTTCTCGCGCTACGGCCCGTCGCGTTACGGTGGCGAGCACCGCTCTTCTTTGCTTCCTCAACCGCTAGCGTGGCTTGGCGTGGTCTTGCGGTCGTGCCGCGGCTCTTTCGGAGGGAGCCGCGCGGCCAATCGTGGCCGGGCCGCAACGTTTCAGGAATGGCTACGATCGTCACGCTCGAGGTCGAGCGCGGTAAGCCGACCATGCATCCAACCGTACGAATTCCGCCGAATGATATCAGACCGGCTCAGGGACCCGTCGGCCATCATAATAGCCGTGGTACTGATACTCGTAAGCGCGGTCGATGGCCTCTGATCCGTCATACGCGGGACTGTGTTTGACCGTCTCGCGGTCAACATCGAGGTTCACCATTCGGTCCGACCAGCTCGTCGATTGAATGGAGCGCGGCGAGATCAGAACCTTCTTTCCGGGCCACCAGTTGCGCGTGTCCACGACCAAGTAGCGGACGCTCCAGTCCCCGTCCTCGAGCAGAAAGTCGGCAACGTGCCCGATCTCACCATCACGTGCATGGATGTGGTAGCCAGTCACCTCTTTGACGCTGCGCAGGTGCCTATCGCCGCGCGCGCGATCTGCATCTCCTGTGCCGCGCTCATTTGAACGAGATCCAGGGATGTTGGGGGCGAAAGGACCTCCAGCGCAGCCGGAGCCGCCCATGTAGAAGCCAGTGTACCAATAAGGGCTCCAGCCATAATAATCGTAGAGATCGGTTTCCATCTGACCCGAGACCGGCTCGTCGGACTGGACGTCGGGACTGTCCTTCACCTGCTGCTTGGTCAAGTTGACTGCCAGTTGATGGCCGATGTGATTGACATGGCTGAGTGCCGACGGCGGAAGCAGCACCTTACGGCCCGACAGGAAGGTTCCGGTGTCGATGACCAGCCAGCGAACCCGCCAGGAAACCTCGTCAAACAGTAAGTCGGTGACCGAGCCAATTTGACCGTCACTTGCGCCAACGGTGTAACCACTGATCTTCGAAGTATGTCTCAACATAGCAGGTCTCTCACGATTTAAGGACAGCGAGCCGAGATCATAATCCGGCGCGATCCGGCGTGTGCAGGGCCGGAATCTACTCACAACGCGCGTCGGCAAAGCGTTAGACGGGCTGACCAGCTCCAAGATCAACGCTGCCCGCGTCTCCACCCGTCACTGGAGCGTGTAATCAGGACGGCCGTGCCGCGGTCCAAAGGACTTGCCCTGTCACACCGGCTGTTGCCGGTCAGATTCACGTAACCGGACTTGGCGCGGGCTCGCTTGGCTTTTGAAGCTGATCGAGTGTCGGATAGTCGGTGTATCCATGGGCACCGCCGCCATAAAAAGTTGCGGCTTCCATCAGCGGATTGAGCGCTGCGCCTTTTCTGAAACGCTCCACCAGATCCGGATTGGCGAGCAACAGCCGGCCGAAAGAAACCAGATCCACGCAGCCGCTGGCAACGGCGTCGCTCGCCATCTGGCGGTCATAGCCATTGTTGACCATCCAAACGCCTTTGAAGCGATCGCGCAGCGCAGCATAATCAAATGGGAGGCTGTCTCTCGCCCCACCGGTTTCTCCTTCGACCACATGCACATAGGCCAGACCAAGGGGGTTGAGCCGATCGACGACATGTTCAAACAGCGGCTGGGGGTCGCTGTCATGAGAGTCCCCTGCCGTCGAGACCGGTGAGATCCGAATACCAAGCCGGTCTGCGCCGATTGCGTTCGCACAAGCCTCGGTCACCTCAAGAAGGAGTCGCGACCGGCGTTCAATTGATCCGCCATAGGCGTCCGTCCTGTGGTTCGTACCATCGCGCAGGAAGGCGTCGAGCAGATAGCCGTGAGCACCGTGCAACTCGACACCATCGAAGCCTGCTTCGAGCGCTCGTGTCGATGCATATCGGAAGTCTTCCACGATGCCAGGGAGTTCCGCCAGTTCGAGGGCGCGGGGCATCGAGCAGTCGACAAAGCCCTGCCCAGCTACAAACGTCTTGGTGTTGGCCCGGATCGCGGAGGGACCAACGGGTGCCTGGCCATCCTTCTGAAAGCTCGTGTGCGAAACCCGCCCGGTATGCCAGAGCTGTACGACGATCTTGCCGCCTTTGGCGTGGACCGCATCGGTTACCGTTCGCCAGCCGGCGACCTGCGCGTCGGTGTAACAGCCCGGAGTGCCGGAATAGCCTTGCGCCTGCGCAGAGATCTGTGTCGCTTCGGCGATGATCAGGCCTGCGGATGCGCGCTGACTATAATATTCGGCGGCGAACGGGCTGGGCACAAGGCCTGGGCCAGCGCGGTTGCGGGTCAACGGCGCCATTACGATGCGATTGGCCAGGCGAAGGGCACCAACCTCGGCAGGTTCAAATAGCGCATCGGGTTTACGGTGCTGATACGTTCGGGACACAGCTCATCTCCGGGCCTGTTGGCCATTGTGTGAATCACAGTCGGCGCGGCCGTCAGGCAACATGCCGATACGACCCACTCGGGCGCGCATTGCGGCCGACTGGGATGCATGGGATCAGGCGTGGACAGGGACGGCTGGCTTCGCCGCCCTGGCTTCATCGGCAATTTTGTCGCTTTTCGTGTCGGTGAAATCGAGCACGACGCGAGACGGCACGTCGCCATGCTCGAGCCGCTCGAAGATCGTGTTGATCGATGCGAGCGGCTGCAGTTCGATATCTGCCTTGACCTTGCCTTCGGCCGCAAATTGCAGGCACTCGGCCATGTCTATCCGGGTACCGACGAACGACCCGCGGATGGTGATGCAATTCGCAACGATATCGAACAACGGCGTTGGGAATTCGCCCGGCGGAAGACCGACGAGCGCGCAAGTGCCCCGCTTGCGTGTCATCTCGATCCCCTGCTTGAACGCCGGCAACGATGGCGCCGTAATCAGCACCCCGTGCGCGCCGCCGCCGATCGCCTTCTTGAGGACCTCGCCTGGGTTCTGCGCCCGGGCGTTGATGACCATATCGGCGCCGAGCCGCGTCGCATGGGCGAGCTTCCCGTCATCGATGTCGACCGCGCAGACGTGCAGGCCCATCACCTTTGCATATTGGATCGCGAGATGGCCAAGGCCGCCGCACCCGGAAATGGCGATCCATTCGCCCGGGCGGGCTTCGGTTTCCTTGATGCCCTTGTAGGTCGTGATCCCGGCGCAGATCAGCGGGGCCGCCTCGGCCGGGTTTAATTCCTTGGGGATATGTGCGACGTAATTGGGGTCAGCGAGCACATACTCGGCAAAGCCGCCATTCTGGGTATAACCGCCGAATTTTGCTTCGGCACACACGGTCTCCCATGCCGACAGGCAATATTCGCAGTGACCGCACGCGGAATAGAGCCATGGCACGCCGACCCGATCGCCTTCTTTTACGATCGTGACCCCGGCGCCGAGCGCAACGACGATGCCGATCGCCTCGTGCCCCGGAATAAACGGCGGTGTTGGTTTGAGCGGCCAGTCACCCTTCGCCGCATGAAGGTCGGTGTGGCAGACCCCGCAGGCCTCGGTCTTGACGAGGATCTGGCCGGGCCCGGGCAGGTGGACGGCGCATTCCTGCAGTTCCAGCGGTTTGCCGAAAGCGGTGACGACAGCGGCGTGCATTGTCTTGGGAATCATGACGCGTTCCTTAGTTGGGGGACGATTGTGCGGATGAGGCTCAGAATCCGAGCTTTGCCGAGGCGACCAGATGGCTGCGGTAGAGCCTGCCGAAGTCGTGCGCGCCGATGTAGCCGTAGCGGATCGCCCCGACATCGACGTCGAAACCGGCCAGCGATGAGGCCCATCCGGCGGACAGGTCATATTCGACGTCGATGCCGTTCCGAAAATCGACATTCTCTCCGCCTGCAGCGACGTAGAAATGATCGTAGTTGATCTTGGCACCCGCGAAGACGGCGGGACCGTTTTCCGTCTGGCTCACGCCCCGAAAGATGTAGTCCGACGCGCCGGTTACGCTGACGCTCAGCACCGGCGGCGGCATTGGCACGTTCGTCTGTTCAGGCATCACGATCGCGGTGTCGGCGCCGCGCACTTGCGCCTGCGCTGTGGATGCGCCGCCTGCTAGCATCGCGAGGGCTGCGAAGGATAGCGCCACACGCCCGAGCGCGCACGTCCCTGACGTGCGGGCGATCATGCCGCCGCCGCCCCGAGGCCGCGTACGGCTTCGATCATCTTGATCAGCACCGCCTGCGCGTCGCCGTACACCATGTCGCAATTAGGTTTGTAGAACAGCGCGTTGACGATACCGGAATAGCCTTTGCCCTGTCCGCGTTTGATGACGTAAACCTGCTTGGCCATGTCCGCGTTGAGGATCGGCATACCGAAGATCGGCGAGGATTTATCGGTGCGCGCCGCCGGATTGACGACGTCGTTGGCTCCGATCACCAGCACGACGTCAGTGGTGGCGAAATCGGCGTTGATGTCGTCGAGCTGGAAGATGAGGTCATAGGGCACGCCGGCCTCAGCCAGCAGCACGTCCATCTGTCCCGGCATTCTCCCGGCAACGGGATGGATCGCGAAGCGGACCTGCACCTTGGCGGCAAGCAGCAGCTTGACGAATTCATAGAGCTTCTGCTGCCCCTGCGCGGCCGCCAGACCATAGCCCGGCACGATGATGACGCTGCTCGCATAGCGCATCTGGATGCCCGCGTCGGACGCCTGCGTTTCGCGCTCCGTGCCGGCGACGGCGCCCGGCTTCCCCTTGGCGGGAACCTCGCCGAAGTTTGAGAAGAGCACGTTGGCGACCGATCGGTTCATCGCCTTCGCCATCAGCAGCGTGAGGAGCAGGCCCGCCGCACCGACCACCATGCCGGCGATCATCAGCGCGGGATTGCCAAGCACATAGCCTTCGAACCCAACAGCAAGCCCCGTGAAGGCGTTGTAGATCGAGATCACGACCGGCATGTCCGCGCCGCCGATCGGCAGCGTCATCAGGACGCCGAATAGCAAAGCGAGGCCGAAGAAGATCAGGATCCAGGTAGCAACGGGCAGCACTGGTGGCACGCCGCTGAATGCGGTGAACACCATCCATCCGCCGACCGCGAGCGCGGCAACGAACACGACGCCGTTCAGGGCGCGCTGGCCGCCGAACCGCAGTGGAGCGCCGAGCACACCCTGAAGCTTGGCCCAGGCGATCACCGACCCCGACATCGAAACCGCGCCGATCAGCGCGCCGAGCAATGTCACGACGAGATGCGTGGTCCCGGTCGCGCGGTTCCCGAACAGTTCGACCGCGGCGATGCCGCCCGCCGCCCCGCCGCCCATGCCGTTATAGATCGCCACCATCTGAGGCATGGCGGTCATCGCGACCTTTCGGCCGACGATCCATGCAAAGCCACCACCGATCGCGAGTGCGACGATGGCGAGTACGAGGTTAACGATCAGATGCGGTCGCGCCGCAGCGTCGATCGTGAACACATAAAGGAAGCTGACCAGCACGGCGGCGACCATGCCGATGCCTGCGACGCGGATGCCCGAGGCGGCAGTTGCCGGCGACGACATGCGCTTGAGCCCGAAGAGGAACAGGAAGGCCGCGACTAGATCGGTCGCGCCTATCGCGATTTGGGAGATGATGGCGAGCATGTCCTCACCCCTTCTTTTTGAGGTGATGGACCGTGGCGGTCTTGTGCTTGGTGTCGTCGCCGCTCGACTTGAACATTGCGAGCATCCGGTCGGTCACGGCATAACCGCCGGCCGCATTGCCCGCGCCGAGCAGCACCGCGAAAAAGCCGATGCCCTGTTCGAGCGGCGTGCTGGCGTTGAGAAGTGCGAACAGGCCGCCGACCACGACGATGCCGTGGACGAAGTTCGACCCCGACATTAGCGGCGTATGCAGGATCGCCGGCACGTTGCCGATGATCACCCAGCCGGCAAAGCCGGCGAGCATGAAAATATAGAGGGCGATGAAGCCCGTCATGGCGAGTTCGGCGTTCATGCTTGGGGTCCCATCGCGGTCACGCCGCTTTCGCGGTCGGTGTGGCGGAGTGCTCGGGCGTCTTGACGGCATCGCAGAGCTTGCCGTCGTGCGTCAGCGCGGTCTTCGCCAGCACCTCGTCGGTCCAGTCGATCGTCACGATATTGTCGTGCAGCATCAGCGCGAGCAGGTTGAACTGATTCTTGGCGTAAAGCTCGCTGGCATCCGCTCCGAGGTTCGACGGCACGTTGAGCGGCGCGACGATCGTAACCCCGCCGACGCGGATCGTCTCGCCGGGCTGGGTCGCTTCGCAATTGCCGCCCCCCTCTGCCGAGAGATCAACGATCACCGCGCCCGGTTTCATGCCCGCCACTTGGGGCCTGCTGATCAGCTTGGGCGAGGCCTTGCCGGGGATCGCGGCAGTTGTGATGATCAGGTCAGACGCCTGGATATGCTTGGTCAGCGCCGCATCGACCTTGGTCTTTTCCTCGGCCGTGAGCTCTCGCGCGTACCCTCCCTTGCCGGTGGCATCGACGCCTGTGTCGACAAAGGTCGCGCCGAGCGACAGTGCTTGTTCGCGCGTTTCGGGCCGTACGTCATAGCCCTCGACCACCGCGCCCAACCGCTGCGCGGTGGCGATCGCCTCCAGCCCGGCGACACCGAGCCCCATCACAAGCACCTTGGCCGGTCCGAGGACGCCTGCCGCCGATGTGATCTTGGGCAGGACGCGGTCCATATGCGTCATGCCGAGCGCGACGGCATAATAGCCCGCCAGCGCTGACTGGCTCGACAGCGCGTCCATC
Organism: Sphingomonas paeninsulae; assembly: GCF_003660165.1. Lineage (NCBI taxonomy): Bacteria > Pseudomonadati > Pseudomonadota > Alphaproteobacteria > Sphingomonadales > Sphingomonadaceae > Sphingomonas > Sphingomonas paeninsulae. Next base: position 36,028 of record NZ_CP032827.1, on the reverse strand, counting down.
GCCTGAGCGCGCGAAATACGCGGGATGCGCTCCATCGCGAAGCATGTGATGTGCCTTGCGAGCAGGCGTTTCACCAGTTCGGGCTCGTTCGCCGCATAGACGAAGCACAGCAAGATTGCGCCGGGCTTCATTGCATCAACGACGTCGAGCGCCGGTGGCTGGACGCACAGCACCACATCGGCATTGGCGACCAGAGCGGTGCGATCATCCATGAAGACCACTTCGCCGTAGGCCGAATCGGACACTCTGATCGCGTCGGCTGCGCCCGTATGCATATGAAGCCTTGCCCCCAGCTTCGTCAGCTTGGGTACGACGGACGGAACCAGCGCTACCCGGCACTCGTGTGGTTGGGTTTCTTTGAGAACGGCGATATTAACGTACATGATGTGCTCCGCTCGGTGTCGGCATCGAGACGCCCGGCAGACGAGCCGGGCGCCGCTTTTAAAACTCAGGCGGGGGCCTTTGCGTTGTGGATGCGGACCAGCTTTTTGTTGACGAACTGCTGGATACCCATGTCGCCGAGTTCACGGCCGTAGCCTGAATCCTTGATCCCGCCGAAGGGCAGCTCAGCATCGGTCCAGTCGATGTTGTTGATGAACATCATGCCCGTCTCGACTTTGCTGGCGATGCGCCTTCCGCGCGCCACATCCCTGGTCCACACCGAGCCGCCGAGGCCGAAATCGGAGTCATTGGCGATTGCAATGGCTTCGTCCTCGTCCTTCACGCGGAAGAAGAGAGCGACCGGTCCGAAGAATTCCTCGCGAAAGGCGGGGTTGTCCTTCGCAATGTCCGTCAGGATCGTCGGCATCATGAACGATCCCGCACGATCGACGCGTTTGCCACCGAGCGCGACCTTGGCGCCGTGTGCAACCGCGCCATCTACCTGCTTGAGCAGATCGACCAGCGCCTGTTCGGTCGAAAGCGGTCCGAGCGTGGTCTTTTCATCCATCGGATCGCCCGCCTCAAGCGCGCCGAGCGCACTCTTGAATTTCTCGAGGAACGCGTCCGCCATGCTTTCGACCACGATGAAGCGTTTGGCCGCGCAGCAGGTCTGGCCGGTATTGTACATCCGGCCCCACACCGCCCAGGGAACGGTCAGGTCGAGATCGGCATCCTCAAGCACGATGAAGGCGTCGCTGCCACCCAATTCCATCGACGAGACTTTGAGGTTTTTGCCAGCGCGCGAGGCGACACTGCGGCCCGCGGCGACGCTGCCGGTCAGCGCGACGCCCTTGACGCGGGGATCGTCCACGACATCGTCGGACTGGTCATGGCTGATCAAAAGATTGGTATACAGACCAATCGGCGCGCCCGCTTCGATCAGCAGCTTCTCGAACGCGATCGCGCACTGCGGCACGATGCCGGCATGTTTCACCAACATCGTGTTGCCCGCCATCAGATGCGGCCCGGCGACGCGGGCGAGTTGATAATATGGGAAATTCCACGGCTCGACGCAGAAGATCACCCCGATCGGGCTGCTCTCCATATGCGCTTCGCCATTGGTCGGATCGAGCTTGACCGGCGCCAGGAAGCGTTCGGCGTTCTTGGCGTAATAGGCCATGATCCGCGCGCTGAATTCCACTTCGCCCCGCGCCTCGCCAATGCGCTTGCCCATCTCGGTCGTCATGATGCGCGCGAACGCGTCGGCCCGCGCGTGGAGGATCTCGCCCGCCTTTGCGATGATCTTGGCGCGGTCGGCGTAGGATGTGTGACGCCACGTCTGGAAGCAGGCGTCGGCCGTCGCGATCCTGGTCTCGAGTTGCGGATCGCCGAGATCGGCGAAGGATTCAACGAGTTTGCCATTGAACGGATTGAGGCTTTGATAGGTCATGAAATTCAGCTTTCTGTTAGAATGACGAAGGGAAAGGGCAGGCCGCCGGCCGTGTCGTCAGGCGTCGATGATGACCTTCAGCGCCTTGGTTTCCGCGGCGCGCCCGAACGTGTCGTAAGCGTCGAGGATCTGGTCGAGCTTGAAGTGATGCGTGATCAACCGGGTCGGGTCGATCTTCCCCGATTGCACGGTCTTCAACAGCATCGGGGTGGTGACGGCGTCGACCAGCCGCGTGGTGATCGCGATGTTCTGCGACCAGAGCGTCTCCAGATGCAGGTCGACCTTCTGGCCGTGAACGCCGATATTGGCGATGATCCCGCCGGGAGCGATGATCTGCTCGCACAGCTCGAAAGTCGTCGGGATACCGACCGCCTCGATCGCGGTGTCGACGCCCTTTCCGTCGGTCAGGGCTTTCACTTTGTCTGATGCCTTGCCGTCCGCGCTGTTGATCATGCGGGTTGCGCCAAACTTCATCGCCATCGCCAGGCGATTGTCGTCCAGATCGATCATGATGATCTCGGCGGGCGAATAGAGCTGTGCGGTGAGCAAAGCCGCCAGCCCGATCGGTCCTGCGCCGACGATCGCTACTGTCGATCCCGGCGAAACCTTGCCGTTGAGCACACCGCATTCGAACCCGGTCGGCAGGATGTCGCTCAGCATGACCATCGCGTCCTCATCCGCATCTTTGGGGATCGGATAGAGGCTCGTCTCGGCGTGAGGGATGCGAACATATTCGGCCTGGGTGCCGTCGATCGAATTGCCGAGGATCCAGCCCCCGGTCGTGCAGTGCGAATACATGCCGCGGCGGCAATATTCGCATTTTCCGCACGATGAGATGCAAGAGATGAGGACGCGGTCGCCAGTTTTGAATGTGGTGACGCCGGCACCGACGGTCTCGATCGTACCCACGCCTTCATGACCGAGTATACGCCCGGGCGCGCAAGTCGCGACATCGCCTTTCAGGATGTGCAGGTCGGTCCCGCAAATCGTCGTCTTGACCATTTTGACGATCGCATCGCCCGGGTCGGCGATCTCGGGCTTCGGCCGGTCTTCAAGGCTCTTTTTGCCCACGCCGCCGTAAACGAATGCCTTCATGATGTTCTTGCTCCTGGTCTCGGATTGGCCGCAGAATTTGCCTGGGACGGTTGTTCAGCCGAACTGCTGCGGCTGGTTCACGATTGCGATTTAGGATTCATCACGTTGGGATATCAGCGTCGGAATCTACTCATCCCCATTGGCGTTAGCCCGGCCACCGGGCCGTGCTGACCTTGTCCGCGTCCGTGTGCCAGTGCCTTCAATCGATCGAGCTACGCCGCGCGATGACACTTCAGGACCGATCGGCGCTTTCGCGTTGCGATGCCGCTTTTGAAAAAGACGTCTGTGTAAGTGAATTCCGACCCTGCCGCGGCGGGTGGGTACCGCGTACTCGGAGCTTATCCCAAGCGAATGGCCGCAGGCAGGAATCCACTGAAGATGAGTCATTCCGAAGATACATGGCAACGGGATTCAGTTGCGCTCCTGACCCCAGCACAGATGGGCGCTGCCGACCGCGCCGCCCAAGCGGCTGGCATTAGCGGCAGATCGATGATGGAGGCGGCCGGCGCAGCCGTTGCGGTCGCAGTCGGCGGACGCTGGTCGATGCAGCCGATTACGGTGCTGTGCGGCCCTGGCAACAATGGCGGCGACGGATTTGTTGTCGCGCGGCATCTCGAAGCTGCAGGGTGGCCGGTCAAAGTCGCCCTGCTTGGCACGCGCGAAAAGCTCACCGGCGAGGCTGCGCATGCGGCGGCGGTTTGGAACGGCGAGTTGACACCCTTTGATCCCGAAAGCCTCGACGGCGCGGGGATTGTCGTCGATGCAATCTTTGGCGCGGGCCTAGCAAGGCCACTCGAGGGGAAGCGCTGGTCATGATCGACGCGCTTAAAACCCGAGAGATTCCTGTCTGTGCAATAGATGTCCCCAGTGGGCTCGACGGTGCTTCGGGTTTGGTTCGCGGGGATGCGGCACCGGCCGAACTAACGGTGACGTTCTTCCGCAAAAAACCGGGCCATCTGCTGTACCCGGGACGAGCACTGTGCGGCGCGATCTTGGTCGCCGATATCGGTACGCCGTTGTCGGTGCTGGATGGGGTTGCGCCCGATTGCTGGGAGAACGATCCTGGTCTCTGGCAGGCATCCTACCCGTGGCCGCAGTCCCAAAGCTACAAATATACGCGTGGTGAGGTCCTCGTTCTCGGCGGCGCGACTATCACGGGTGCCAGCCGAATGACGACGCTGGCGGCATCCCGTGCCGGCGCCGGCATGGTCACCCTCGCCGCACCGGCGGAGGTGTGGAGCCTTTATGCCGGCGCGCTGACCAACGCGATTGTGCGCTGGTTCGATGGGGCGGCGGGATGGCTGGACCTGCTGGCGGACGAGCGTCGCAACGCCGTCGCGATTGGGCCTGGCGCTGGCATCGGCGAAATGACCCGAGGGTATGTCCTTGCTGCTCTCGCCACAAAAAGGGCGATAGTTCTCGATGCTGATGCGTTGACCTCGTTTGCCGAGGCACCCGAGGATTTGTTTGGTGCGATCGTCGGGCCGTGCGTGATGACCCCACATGCGGGCGAGTTCATGCGGCTGTTCCACTTCGACGGTGACAAGCTGGAGCGCACGCGCGCCGCCGCCCTGAAAAGCGGCGCGGTGGTGGTCTTCAAAGGGCCCGATACCGTCATCGCAAGCCCCGATGGTCGCGCCATCATCAATGCAAACGCACCGCCGCAACTCGCGACCGGAGGCAGCGGCGATGTTCTGACCGGTTTTATCGCCGCTTTGCTCGCTCAAGGCATGCCCACGTTCGAGGCCGCTGCGGCCGGCGTCTGGTTGCACGGCGCAGCGGCCGCAGAATTCGGGCTGGGGCTGATCGCGCAGGACCTACCGGATGCTCTGCCGAAGGTGCTCCAGAAGCTCAAGGCTCAGACGGCACCCTAAGAAAGTGACCGCCCCCACCCCCTACCCCCTGCCCTGGCGGACAGCTGCATAACGAAGGATTGGCCGACCATGAAAGCAATGGTACTCAAAGAGCCTGGAACGCCGCTGGTATGGACGGAATTGCCCGACCGACAGCCCGGCCCTGGGGAAGTCCGCGTAAAGGTACTCGCGTGCGGCGTCTGTCGCACCGATCTGCACGTTTTCGACGGCGAACTGCCGAACACGAAATCACCGATCATTCCCGGGCATGAGATCGTCGGTCGAATCGACGCAATCGGCTCAAATGTGTCTGGTCTCCACCTCGGAGAACGGGTTGGAATTCCCTGGCTCGGCCACACCTGCGGCGTGTGCTATTATTGCAAAGCGCATAAAGAGAACCTCTGCGACGCGCCGCTGTTTACAGGGTACACCCGTGACGGCGGCTTTGCGACCGCGGTTATCGCCGATGCGCGTTTTGCATTTTCCCTTGGTGAGACGGGCAGCGACGTGTCGCTCGCGCCGCTCCTGTGCGCCGGGTTGATCGGCTGGCGCTCTTTGGAGATCGCCGGCGACGGCAAGCGGCTGGGCATCTATGGCTTTGGTGCCGCCGGCCATATCGTCGCTCAGGTCGCCCAATGGCAAGGCCGCGAGGTCTTTGCATTTACGCGGCCGGGCGACACGGGCACGCAAGAGTTCGCGCGCAGCCTGGGCGTGACCTGGGCGGGCGGTTCGGACGAAATGCCGCCCGAGCCGCTCGATGCCGCGATCATCTACGCCACCGTTGGCGATCTTGTGCCGGTGGCGCTCAAGGCGGTGCGCAAGGGCGGGCGGGTAGTCTGCGCAGGCATCCACATGAGCGATATCCCCAGCTTCCCCTACGACATCCTCTGGGAAGAGCGGCAACTCCTGTCGGTCGCCAATCTCACACGACAGGACGGAATCGATTTCCTTGGCCTTGTCCCGAAGATAGGCATTGTCGTGAAGACGACCGTCTATCCGCTAGACCAGGCCAACACGGCGCTCGATGACCTGCGAGCAGGCCGATTCGACGGCGCGGCAGTCTTGGTGCCCTGACCGGCAAGTGCCAGCTGGCCCGTAACAGAACCGAAGCGCTATGCTCAGCGTCGATCTACGGCCGATGGTGGATGCCCGTACGGCGCCGCGCTGCCCCCAAGATCCTCGGTCCCTGGGTAGTTTCCGACCCTGTCGGGCCGCGGCGTCCTGGCGCAACTTCGTCTTTTATTCGTCGCGATTGCACAGCAAGGCATGGCTGGCATCCGCGAAACCATGGAGGCCGTTGTGACCGATACATTCTTCCCGGAGAAATTCGCCGACAGAACGGAAACCGTGCGGACACAGAACAACCTTTCGCCGATCGTCGAGCATCATGGTGGACCGACGCGTGCTTATGGCGCGCTTCGCAGCAACGGGCCGATCCATGGCATGAACATCGACCGCCGCGCGCTCATGCCGGACGATGTCGCCATCGACATCCTCTATTGTGGCGTGTGCCATAGCGATATCCACATGATCCGCGGGGAATGGGGTGAACAGCCGTTTCCAATGGTGCCGGGGCACGAGTTCGTCGGTCGGGTGTCTGCCGTCGGCGAAGCGGTCACCCGGTTCTCGCCAGGAGATTTTGCCGGGGTGGGCTGCATGGTCGACAGCTGCTGCGCTTGCGACAGTTGCAAGGCGGGTCTGGAGCAATATTGCATCAAGGACACCACGCTGACCTATGCCTCGCCCGACCCGCGTGGTCCCGGGCAGACTTACGGCGGCTATGCCGAACGGATCGTGGTGCGCGATCGCTTCGTCGTCAAAATTCCCGATGGTGCGGACTTGGCCTCAACCGCGCCGTTGTTGTGTTCGGGCATCACGACCTTTTCCCCGATGCAGCATTGGCGCCTGGGTTCGGGCCAACGCTTCGCGGTGATCGGGCTCGGTGGGCTGGGGCATATGGCACTGAAGCTCGCGGTCCATCGCGGCGCCGAAGCGACCGTTTTCACGACAAGCGAGGACAAGGCCAAGGATGCCTATGCCATGGGCGCTAAGGATGTCGTCGTGTGGCACCCGGCTGCGACCGACCCGATCCCGCTAGTCGGGGAGATGACGAACCGCTTCGATTTTATGCTGTCGACGATCCCCTTCCCGTTCGACATCGCGCCCTTCCTGCAGCTACTCCGGCTGGACGGCATCTTCGTCAACGTCGGCGCCCCTGGCGCAATTGCCGGCGTCAGCGGCGGCGCCCTGTGGGGTAAGCGTCGCTCGATCGCCGGGTCCTGCATCGGCGGCATGCCCGAGACGCAGGACGTGGTCGATTATTGCTGCGCCAACGGCATCCGGCCGCAGATCGAGGTGATCCTCCCGGATCAGATCGACGACGCGTACCTCCGGGTGGAACGCAAGAGCGTGCGCTATCGCTTCGTCATCGATCTCGCTTCGCATCGCGCTGGATAAAGCGGCCTGAGGTGCCCTGCGCGCAGGAACCCGAGCGCGCGCTAGCGATGCAGCCGCCTATGGGCCGCAAGTTCGACGGAAGAACTCATGGTATCAAGACGCAAGAACTCCTCCACACCGTCCGTGCGCGCCGCCTTGGCCGGGGACGTGCTGGTCGCGCTTGCAAAGTCCGCTGCCGCGCTGTGGACCGGCAGTTCTGCCATTGCCAGCGAAGCGATCCATTCCTTCGTCGATGCCGGAAACTGTTGATTTCGAATGAGAGTTGACCCGGGGGAGGCCTAAATTTCCACTGAGAATTGACCCATGTTTTGATCGTTTCTCCGGCTCTTGGGTCGGAGGATACAGGAGTGATCGACATGGCGTTATTGAGTGTAATCCGTCGCTGGCATTTCCGTGAGGGGATGCCGATCCGGGAGATCGAGCGGCGGACTGGTCTGTCGCGCAATACGATCCGCAAGTATCTGCGCAGCGATGCGGTAGAGCCGACGTTCAAGGTTCCTGACCGGCCGAACAAGCTTGACCCGTTTGCCGAGAAGCTGTCGGGATGGTTGCGCGTCGAAGCGGGCAAGTCGCGCAAACAGAAGCGGACGGCAAAGCAGATGCATGCCGATCTCGTCGTGCTCGGTTTCGACGGGGCTTACGGTCGCGTCGCTGACTTCGTGCGGTGCTGGAAGGCCGATCGCCAGCGTGAGCAGCAGACCAGCGGCCGTGGAACGTTCGTGCCGTTGATCTTTTCGCCCGGCGAGGCCTTCCAGTTCGACTGGAGCGAGGACTGGGCGGTTATCGCCGGGGAGCGCACCAAATTGCAGGTGGCGCACACCAAGCTGTCGCACAGCAGGGCTTTTGCCGTGCGGGGCTATCCACTGCAGACCCACGAGATGCTGTTCGACGCGCTGACCCAGGCGTTTCGGATGCTGGGCGGCGTTCCACGACGCGGGATCTTCGACAACATGCGCACTGCCGTCGATCGTATCGGTTCGGGCAAGGCCCGTCAGGTCAACGCGCGCTTTGCTGCGATGGCTAGCCATTACCTGTTCGAACCTGACTTTTGTAATCCGGCTTCGGGGTGGGAGAAGGGACAGGTCGAGAAGAATGTGCAGGATGCATGGCGGCGACTGTGGCAGCCGATGCCCAGCTTCGCCGATCTGGATGCGCTGAATGCGTGGCTTGAACTACGATGCATCGAACAGTGGAGCCAGATCCAGCACGGCAACCTGCCGGGTACCGTGGCCGATGTACATGCCGATGAGATCGCCAGCCTGATGCCGCTGGGGCGACCCTTTGACGGCTTTGTCGAGCATACCAAGCGTGTGTCGCCGACCTGCCTGGTGCACTTCGAGCGCAACCGATACAGTGTACCGGCCTCGTTCGCCAACCGTCCGGTCAGCCTGCGGATTTATCCGCAAAAGATCGTTGTCGCCGCAGAAGGTCAGATCCTGTGCGAGCATGTGCGGATCATCGAGCGGTCACATCAGCCGGGGCGAACGGTTTATGACTGGCGTCATTATCTGGCGGTCATCCAGCGCAAGCCCGGTGCTCTGCGCAATGGGGCACCCTTCGTCGAGATGCCCGAGGCGTTCCGCCAGTTGCAAGGCATTCTGCTGAAGCGTTCGGGCGGCGATCGGGAGATGGTCGAGATCCTTGCACTTGTGCTTCAGCATGACGAGCAAGCGGTACTCTGTGCGGTCGAAGGATCGGAAAATACTCATTCCCACGCGAGACTAAGGGTGGCGGTCACCGCCTCTGAGGTCAGACGCGGTGTGCCTAACCCCCTCAGGGATTTGGTATAATCAGCGAGTTGGTCCAGCGAACCAATGATTCTGACGAGCTGTGCGGCGATCTGCTCGGGTGTGAGAATGTAATCCACGCAACCGCTCGCAATCGCGCTAACGGACATATAGGAATGTTCGGTCGACGCGGGCAATTGAGCGATCGTTATGCCGCCGATCGCGCGGATGCCGCACAGACCTTCACTCCCCTTGCTGTTCTGCCTTTCTTCCAAAAACATTTTCCGACAATAGCGGCTTGTGCAGAACTCCTGCAGTTTCGGATTCTACTCAGCTCAGGTTCGCCGCAGCCAGTGGATTCCCCGCCAGCAATGACGGCGGGACCGCCGCTTGGCTGGAGCGAATCTGGGTTCAAAAAAACCGTCGCGATACGTTAGCTGCGCTGCCGCCGAGACTTATGCCCTCGCGCTAATCGACCGCTTGCTCCACGCCGCGGTGGAGATGACGTATCCCCGCCTCCCCTGCCACGATCACATCAGAGGCAAGACCGATGAACAGCCCATGCCCGACGAGCCCGGCGTGTGCTTCCAACTTTCCGGCAAGACCGGTGGGGTCGGGGATCGGCCCGAACCGGCTGTCGAGGATGATGTTGCCCTGATCCGTGCGGTAGAGGTTGTCGTCAGCGATCCGGGGCGTGACGATCGCGCCGAGGCTTTCCAAAAGCCGCAGTTGCGAGCGCCACCCGAACTCGAGCACCTCGACCGGTAGCAGCCAATGTGTGCCGAGCCGGGGCGACAGCTTTCCCGCATCCACCACGATGATCTCGCGGCGGCTTGCCTGCGCCACGATCTTCTCACGTAGCAACGCGCCGCCGCCGCCTTTGATAAGGTTCATCGCCGGATCTACTTCGTCGGCGCCATCAATGGTAAGGTCGATTTCACGCGGAATATCATCCGTCAGCATGGGAATGCCCAAACATCGCGCGGCAGTCTCGCTGGCGCGAGACGTGGCGATGGCGACAATGCCGCTCAGATCACCGCTGTGGATCCGGGCAGCGACCCGGCGGGTGGCGAAGATCGCTGTCGATCCGGTGCCAAGGCCGATTACCATACCGGACTGAACCAGCGAAGCCGCCTGCTCGCCAGCCTGCTGCTTGAAGCGGTGCGCGGTGTCGCCCAGGCTTGCCATTGGCTTTTTGCTTTCGATCATGCGAGCACCTTGCTCTTAACCTCGATCGCACCGAGCAGGTCTCGCCAGGAGTCGACGAAACCTTTCGCGCCGTCCGACTGCAGTTGGTCGGCCATCGCGACCAGGTCGATTCCAGCCTTGGCATGGGCGCTAAGCGAAGCTTCGGCGTCTCCTCCGTCACGCGGGAGCATGTCAGTGACGGTCCCATGATCGCCGAAGGCAAGCAGCGTGCCCTCTGGCATTGTGTTGACCGTATTCGGCGCGGCAAGTCCCGAGATATACAAGGTGTCCGAGGCAGACTTGTCCTTGGTGCCTGTACTGGCAAACAGGAGCCGCTGCGCCCGCGCGCCTAGATTCGCCAGGCGCTGGAACCGGGTGCTCTCCTGCACGTCGCAATAGGCCTGATAGGTCTGCTTGCTAACCGCTATGCCGAGGGTGTTGCGCAAGGCGGGCGGAACCTTGTCCATGACGGCCACGTCCCACCGGCTGACGAACAGCGACGCAACCGACCGAACGTCGGGCGAAAGTCCTGCGGCAACCCGGCGTTCTAGGCCTTCCATGTAGGCATCGGCTGCTGCCTTATACTGATCGGCGGAGAACAGCAGGGTCACATTCACCGGAACGCCAGAAAAGATGGCGTCCTCGATCGCGGCCAACCCTTCCCTGGTCCCCGGTATCTTGATGAACAGGTTTGGCCGGTTCGCCTGCGCGTGCAACGCTTTGGCCTGCTCCACGGTGGCCGAGCTGTCATAGGCAAGCAGCGGCGACACTTCGAGCGAGACAAAGCCGTCTACCGTGCCCGTCCGGGCATGAACGGGACCGAACAGGTCGGCAGCGCGCGTGAGATCTTGTATGGCAAGATGGAAGAACAGGGCTTCCGCCGACAGGCCCGCATCGAGCTTGCGATGGATCTCGGCATCATAGGCGTCGCTGCGCGATATGGCGTGATCGAAAATCGTCGGGTTCGAGGTTAAGCCCGTCACCGACAATGTGTCGATGTAACGCTGCAGCGTTCCACTATCAAGCAAGTCACGGGTGATGTTGTCGAGCCAGAGGCTTTGGCCGATCCGGTTCAATGTTCTGGGAGCGTCTGGCGCCATCTTTGCCTCCTGTTGGCGATGAGGTGAATGCTTTCGAGCGATTGACCGATCGGCGCGACCTGCGTCAGCCTACGAGTTTGGCCCTGATCGCTAGCAACTCGCACGCGCGCTCGGCGGTCACCTCTGGGTAGTGCGCCTTCAGTTCCTTCAGCGTGTCGACGATGATCTGTGACACGATCAGGCGGGCATTGTCCTTGTCGTCGGCGGGCACGACATACCACGGCGAATCCTCGGTGCTGGTGGCGGCGATGCATTCCTCATAGGCCTTGCGGTAATCCTTCCAGAACCCGCGCTCCTTGATATCGGCGGAGCTGAATTTCCAGTTCTTGTCCGGCTCATCGATCCGCGCGAGGAAGCGCTCGCGTTGCTCTTCCTTCGACAGATGGAGGAATATCTTGACGATGCGCGTGCCGTTCGCGTGCAAATGGCGTTCGAGATCGACGATCGAGCGGTAGCGGTCCTTCCAGAGCTTGGCGTCGTGATGTGGCGCGTCCGGAATGGACTCGACCTGCAGGATGTCCGGATGCACGCGAACGATCAGGACCTCCTCATAATAGGAGCGGTTGAAGATGCCGATCCTTCCACGTTCGGGCAGGTCGCGCGTGGTGCGCCACAGGAAATCATGCTCGAGCTCGGTCGCACTCGGATGCTTGAAGCTGAAGACCTGACAGCCCTGCGGGTTGACTCCAGACATGACGTGCCGGATCGCGCCGTCCTTGCCCGCTGCGTCCATCGCCTGGAAGATGACGAGCACCGCATATTTACTCGAGGCATAGTGCATGCGCTGCAGCTCGCTGAGGCTCTCGACATGGTTCGCGAGAATTTTTTTATAATCCGACTTCGATTTAAAGACGGGATCAACCCTCGTCGCCCGCTTCTTGAGATCGACATCGTCCCCTTCGGCAACGCGATAGTCCTTAAGGTGAATTTTCATGGCGACTGTTCCTGTTCAGGAGGCGGCTGTCAGTGGCTTGCGGGTTTCTGGGGACGCTTCTTCGGGGTTGCATGTTTCGGGGAGGCTTCGACCTTTGCCTGCTCGGCCCTGCCGAGCTCCTCGCTGACGAGCTTTCCGGCGGCCTCGGGATGTTCGACCAGGCCTGCCAGCAACACGTCGCCGAGCTTGGTGTCGAGCAGCGTCGCAAGAGTCGGAACTGTCGAATTGGGTTCTTGCTGTGAGCCGCCTGACGCGGCAGCAGGTTCCGGGACATCACCCTGCTTTTTGTCGGAATGGCTGGCCTTCGCGGATTCTTGTTTCGCGTCGGGTTGCACCGGTGCGGGCGCTGCTGGCGCACCTTGCACTTTCGCATCATCCGTCGGCTTTTGGGGCGTTTCACCATCCGGCGACGCATGAGCTTTCGCGTCGTCCTTGCCGCGCTTGGCGTCGGGGCTAGGATCGGCTTGCGGTGCATTCGGCGACGCGGACGGTTTGTCCGCAGTCGTGGGATCGGCCGTCTCGTCGGCACGGAAATGATCGAGCAGCTTGTAAGTGAGCAGCTTTGCCCGATCATTGACGACGAACCAGGCCAGGGCCCAACACCAGACGAGCAAAGCCAAGTGCCATGGTAGTGGTGTGACAAGGCCAAGACCGAAGATCGCGATGCAGGTCGCTAGAAGCTGCGTTCCCAGCACGGCCACCCACAGGATGCGCGCGGGGCGGATCGACCAGAATGGGCCGCGCGTGCGGGTCAGGAAGATCGTCAGATGGCCAGCCACTGACAGCTTCAGATACATCATCGTCTGGATGTGCGCGCGGTCGACGTGAAGAACCCGCTCGCCGAGATAGAACAGCCCAAACGCGGCGATCACCCCCAGCACGCCCAGCACGGTCGAGACGCCCAGCACCAGGCGCATGTTCCAGGCTTCCGGCGCGTTGCGGTAATGGACGTTATCATAGGCGATCGACAGGATTGCGCCGTCGTTCAGCAGTGCCAGCATGACGATCATCACCGCGGTCAACGGATAGAAATTGAAGACCAGGATCGCCAGGGTCATGAACAGCAGCACGCGCAAGGTCTCGGCGATGCGATAGATCGCGTAGCTGTTCATCCGCTGGAAGATGCGCCGGCTCTCCTTGATCGCTTCGATGATCACCGAAAGCCCGGCGGTCATCAGAACGATCGAAGCGGCGGCACGCGCCGCGTCAGTGGCGCCCGAGACGGCGATGCCGCAATCCGCCTTCTTGAGCGCGGGGGCGTCGTTCACGCCGTCGCCGGTCATGCCGACGATGTGGCCATGCTTTTGCAGGGTGTCGACGATGTGGAACTTGTGCTCGGGAAAAACTTGCGCGAAGCCATCGGCGTGCTCGATCGACCTTGCCATGGCATCGGTTTCATCGTGCTTGGGATCGCCCAGGCTCGCTCCGTCGAGAATGTCGGCGCCCATGTCCAGGGTCTTGGCGGTCTCGCGTGCGATAGCGAGCGCATCCCCCGTGACCATCTTGAGTTCGATGCCCATCTGGCGCGCCGTTGCGATCGTTGCCTTCGCGTCCTCCCGCGGCGGATCGAACAGCGGCAGGACGCCCACGAGCTGCCATTTGCCGTCGCCGCCCGCCCGCGCCACCCCAAGAGCGCGGAAGCCGCGCGCGGCAAAGTCATCGACCGCCTTTGTCACTGCGGCCTTCGCCTTTCCGGTGCTCCCTGCCAGCTCGAGGATGACCTGGGGGCGCCCTTGCTGACCTTGAAGGCTGCGCCCTCGGCGCCTTTGACGGTCGCCTCGGTGCGCTTGTGGACGGGATCGAATGGCTGGAAATGCTGGACCGAATAGGCCTGCAGCGCCTTTTCGTCCTTCACGCCGGCGAGTACGGCCAGATCGATCGTGTCGTCATTGTCCGCGCGCGAGGCAAGAGCGCCGAAGAGGATGACATCGGACGCGGACGCGTCGCCGACACAGAACGGGTCGCCGAGGGCGAGCTTGTTCTGCGTGAGCGTGCCGGTCTTGTCCGCGCACAGGATGTCCACGCCCGCCAGTTCCTCGATAGCAACGAGCTTGCTGACGATGGCTTGCTTCTTGGCGAGCAGGCGTGCGCCGACTGCCATGGTGACGGAGAGAACCGTCGGCATAGCCACCGGAATTGCCGCCACTGTCAGCACCAGGGCGAACTGCAGCGTGGTGAGGATTGGGTCGCCGCGATAGAGGCCGACGCTGATGATGACGGCCACCAGCGCGACCGCGAGTACGATCAGATAGTTGCCGATCTTGAGCACGGCCTTCTGGAAGTGACTGGTCGTGTGCGCTGTTTCGACCAGCTCGGCGGTTTTGCCGAAATAAGTCTTCGCGCCCGTGGCGTAGACAAGCGCACCGATTTCCCCGCGCCGGATAATCGAACCGGAGAACACCGCCTCGCCGGACTTTTTGGAAGCGGGCAGCGACTCACCAGTCAGCGCCGACTGGTCCACCGAAATTTCGTCACCATCCAGCAGGCGCGCATCGGCCGGTACGATGTCGCCCAGCCGCAGGCGAATGACGTCACCGGGCACGAGTTCCTTGGCCGGTGGCGTGACCCATTTGCCGTCCCGCCTCACCCGGGCCTTGATCGCAAGCTTGGCCTTGAGCGCATCGATAGCGTCCCCGGCTTGCCGTTCTTCCCAGAAGCCGATCGTGGCGTTCGCAACCAGCAGCACAAGGATAATGAAGAAGTCAGGCCAATGCCGGACGACACCCGACAGGATGACGGCGATCTCGATCATCCATGGGATCGGCCCCCAGAAGTACGATAGGAATTTCAGAATCGCGTTGGTTTTCTTTTCCGCGATTTCGTTCGGACCGTACTTCTCCAGTCGCTTCGCGGCCTCCGCCTGGCTGAGGCCATCCGGCGTCGTATCCAGCCGCTTCTCAACCTCGGGCAGGGGAAGGGATTTGAGGTCGTCCTTGGCGTCCGCGGGCGAAGCCGTTTTGACATCCGATACCTTGGCATGTTCAGCTGCGGACTTCGCCATCGCGACTCTTCCTCTTGGTTCTTTGTGCCTGCTCAACGGTTTCAGACGTCGGAGCGGACCCGCCAACAGGCGGCTCGGACAAGCGTCGGACGATAAGCAATGCACATTCAGAGCCGAGGGTCGGAATCTACGCAGACGCGCGTCGCCGGAGGCGGGCCAGCCGCGCTACTGGGTCGAGCTACGAGCAGCCACAACGGGTGCGAAGGCGCATCTGGCGATGCTTTCCTTGGCCCCGTGCATCAGAAAGCTAGCCGGTCAGGCATAATGATCGTGCAGTCGGCGCTCATAGTCGTCGTCGACGGCTTGCGCCGGGCTCCAGGAAGGGCTGGACTTTACCTGCTCGCGAGAAATGTCGAGCCGGATATGGCGATCGGACCACTCCACGCTGTTCACGGCCGAGGGCGAGATCAGGACGTGCTGCCCGAACCACCAGTTTGAGGTGTCGATGACGAGATAGCGGACCTCCCAGCTCGCCTCATCGACGAGGAAATCCTGGACGTGACCGATCTCGCCGTCGCTCGCATGTACGTGGTATCCGGTTACTTCGGAGGTGCTGCGAAGGTTGGGATCGCCCTCTTCGGAACTGGACCAACCACGACCATCGTCCTGCCCGGCTTTGCCGGCGGCCCTGGCGCCGAATGGGCTGGGAGCCAATACGGGTGTCGCAATCCCCGCCATCCCGCCATACATCCCTGCGCCGAAGATTCCCCCACTCCAGAGCGGACTCCAGCCATAATAGCCGTAGAGGTCGTTCTGCATCTGTTGCGAGATCGGGCGATCCTTCAGAATGTCAGGACTGCCTTCCACCTGCGCCTTGGTCAGCGCGACCGTGAACCCCTCCACGGCAGGCTCGACCGAGACCACGGCTGAGGGGTGGATCAGGACCTTGCGCCCGGTCAGCCACCCTCCCGTGTCGGCGACCAGCCAGCGGACCTTCCAGGTGCTGTCGTCGAACAAAAAGTCTGCGACCGTCCCGAGGGTGCCATCCTTGGCCTGGAGCGCGGATCCTTTGAGCGACGACAGTTCGTTTAGCATGGTACGATCCTTGGACTTGCAATTCTGACCTACGACCGCAACGGCGGAGAACTGCACGACAGTCGGGCATCGGTTAGAATATTACGGCTGGTAGGGTCGAGAGCGACAGGCTCGGAAACTACTCAGCGGCTCAACGAATGAACAACCCTGCTCGAAGGTTCATGCCAGGGGAACTGGCGCCTCTGCAGCCGCGTCACGGTGCATGATAGCCGGCGCCTTGCTGAACTTTGCCGCGGAAAACCCAGTAGGACCACCCGTATAAAAGAGGATGACAGGAAGCAGGGCGAGCGTGCCCACGAGCAGAAAAGCCTGGGTGCTCTCCGGCGATGCCGCCTCCCACAATGTGTAATGGCCGGGAACGATCATCGGCCACAGGCTGATCGCGATACCCAGGAAGGAAAGGGCAAATAGGCCGACCGAGGCGGCAAACGCTTCCCAGGAACTGTCGCGCCCCAGAGCACGCCACGCATAGAGTCCCGATGCGGCCGTCGCGATCGGGATGGGCAAGAGGAATGCGGTGTTCGGCCACCCAAACCATCGCTGGTAAATCACGCTGTTCGCGAGCGGCGTCCAGATACTGACCGCCGCGATACACAATGATACGCCGATCAGGCTGCTCCGGCCAGCACGCCGACACCACGACTGGAGCTCACCTTCAGTTTTCATAACCAGCCAACCTGCCCCGAGTAGGGCATAACCAAAGAAAAGCGCTACGCCTGTGAGCAGCGCGAACGGCGTAGCGAAATCGAACGAGGTTCCGGTAAATAGCCGGCCCTCGACCTTGAACCCCTGGATAAAGCTGCCGAGCACCACGCCTTGCGCGAACGTCGCGACGAGCGACCCGAAGCAGAAGGCTCGATCCCAGAAGCGTTTGAGTCCGGTATGTTTGAACCGAAATTCGAAGGCGACACCCCGAAACACCAAGGCCAGCAGCATGATCAGGATCGGAAAATAGACTGCCGGGATGATAATCGCGAACGCCAACGGGAACGCTGCCATGAGCCCTACCCCGCCCAGGATCAGCCATGTCTCGTTGCCATCCCAGAACGGTCCGATTGAGTTCATGACGACTTCGCGGTGCGCAGGTGCGACAAGGCCATGTAACATACCGACACCAAGGTCGAAGCCGTCGAGCGCAACGTAGATGAATATCCCAAGCCCGAGGATCACGGTCCAGATCGGGACCAAACTATGCCACATGATGATCATCCGCGGCCAGGGCGACGAAAGGCGGGATCGACCGTCCCGCTTCGATCGGATCCGGTGCATCGGTCGCAGCATGCATGCCGCGCCGCACGATGCCGGCCATGAAGGCAAAGCCGGTCGGAAACATGATCAGATAGACGAGCACGTAAAGCGCGAGCGAGATGGCGACATCGGTCCCGGTTAGCGATGGCGTGACGGACTTTGCCGTGCGCAGCAAGCCATAGACGGTCCAGGGTTGCCGTCCGACTTCGGTCGTCGTCCAGCCGGCGATCACGGCGATGAAGCCTAGCGGCGCTGTCCATTGGCACAGGCGCAGAAACCAGACGGACCGGTAAAGCCTGCCGCGTCGCCGCAACAATTGGCCTACGACTGCCACGAAGAGCATAAGCATTGCGATCCCGACCATGATCCGGAACGCGAAGAAGGGCGGTCCGACCGGTGCGCGCTGGTCCATCGGATAGCTGTCGAGCCCCTTGATGGTGGCGGTGCGCGAATGCATCAACAACAGGCTACCCAGAGCTGGTACTTCGACGGCGTAGCGCATCTTACCCGAGACATCGTCGGGTATGCCAAACAGAGTCAGCGGCAGCGGACTGACGGTATCGTAGCGTCCCTCGATCGCGGCGAACTTTGCCGGCTGATATTCTCGCGTGTTGGTGCCATGCAGATCACCGATCACGAACTGCAACGGCACCAGCACGATCAACAGGTTGAGCGCCATGCGGATCATGATGCCCGCCTCTTCGGTCGATCGGCCGCGGCGCAGCAGCCAGGCGCCGACGCCCAGTACGACGAAGCCGGTCGTGATGTAAAAGGCATTGACGTTGTGGAGATAGCGGTACGGGAAAGATGGGCTAAAGATGATCGCCCACCAATTGTCAGGAAAGAACCTGCCGTCTGAGATATGAAAACCCTGCGGGTCTGCATCCAGCTGTTTACCGACAGGATCCAGAAGGTCGAGAACAGCGTGCCGGCCGCGACCATCAAACCTGCGAAGAAATGTACCCAGGGCGGCACAAGCTTGCGACCGAAAAGCAGAACCCCGAGGAAGGACGCTTCGAGGAAGAAGGCGGTCAATCCCTCATAGGCGAGCAACGGTGCCAGTACATTGGCGGTCGTATCTGAGAAGCGGCTCCAGTTGGTCCCAATCTGGAAGGGCATGACGATGCCGGAAACAACGCCCATCCCGAAGGATACGGCGAAGATCTTGGTCCAGAAAGCCGAGATGCGGCTCCACACCTCGCGTCCGGTGAAGAAAGCGAGGCCCTCGAGGACTGCGATATAAGAGGCGAGCCCTACCGTGAAGGCCGGGAGCAGGATATGCCAGGAGATTACCCAGACCCATTGCAGCCGCGAGAGCAGGAGCGGGTCGAGCGTCACCGACGAATGATCGTCGGCGCTGGCCGACCGACAGAGCAGACGCGCAAGGGCCGACTATGGGCAAATCGCTCGATCAATGCTCGACCCTTTCGGAGTACCGGTCAGACAATGCTACAGGAACCGGGATTCCCTTTTGAGCTTCGGAATCTACTCATAACGTAGACAGATGGGCGGCAACTTGAGGCGCGACTCGGCGGCTCACTCCGCATTTTTGTCCTGGAGACACGCGGTCGTCCGGCAAAACGTCGCAAGACGCGGCGTTGTAAGCTACTGCTCAGACGCTGCCGGTTGGCGTTCGCCCGCGCGCCACATCGACAATCGCGTTGAAGTCATGCGCCAACAGGCTTGCGCCGCCGATCAGCACGCCATTAACGTCGGGTGTATCCAAGATCTCGAGTGCATTCTCGGATTTGACCGACCCGCCATAAAGGATGCGGATCGATTGCGATGTGCTCCCGAAGCGCTCGTCCAACGCCGCACGAAGATGGCCAAGCACCCCGATGATTTGTTCTCGCGTCGGCATCGTGCCCGAGCCGATCGCCCAGAGCGGCTCGTACGCCACCGAGGTGCATGCCCCTGCTGGTATGTCGGGCAGGCTCGCTGCAAGTTGGTCACCACAGACCTTTAGCGCATTGCCATCGTGGCGCTGGGCCTGCGTCTCACCGATACATACGATCGTCGCCAGACCATGCCGCCACGCTGCCTTCACTTTCGCGGCCACTGTCGCGTCGGTCTCGTGATGCCCTTGACGGCGCTCGGAATGGCCGAGGATGACGCTCGTCGCGCCTGCGTCGCGCAGCATCTGCGCGTCGATGTCACCGGTGAAAGGACCCGCCTCCTCCGCACTGCAATCCTCGCCGCCGATCTGGATGACGCCATCCGCCGCCTGCACGGCATGCGCGATCAGCGTCGCAGGGACGCAGACGAGCACCTCTACGTCACTCGGGCCGCCGGCGTTCGCGCGGGCCATCGCGGCGATCTCGCCGATCTGCGCCTGCAGCCCGTGCATCTTCCAGTTACCGGCGATCAGGGTCCGCATCGGTGCCCGACTCCTCTATGCCATCGCCGCGATCAGCGCATCGAGCTGGACAGTCGCAAAGGTCGTCACGTTGTCGGCAATCGCATAGGGCAGCAGCAGCATCCGACCATGGACCAGCGAACCGCAGCTATAGACGACATTGGGGACGTAGCCGTAGCGTTCAGCTGTGCTGGGCCGGATCAGAGGCACCGTCACGCGCGCGAGCACCTTGGACGGGTCGTCCTTGTCGAGCAGGCACGCGCCGATGCAGTAGTTGCGCACGGCGCCAACGCCATGCGTGACGACCAGCCATCCCTCGTCAATCTCGATCGGCGAGCCGCAATTGCCCATCTGGACGAACTCCCAGGGCCAGAGCGGCTTCACGATCTTTGCGCCGCCCTCCCAGTGATAAAGGTCGTCGGAGGTCAGCAACCAGATGTTCTCATGGTCCTGGCGCCCCAGCATTGCATAGCGGCCGTCAATCTTGCGGGGGAACAGCGCCATGCCCTTGGCATGAGCGGCGCGTCCGCCCAAGGCGGTCAGATCGATAGTCTGGAAGTCGGTCGTCCGGAGCAGTTCCTCGCGGATATCGTCGCCGCCGAATGCCGTGTAGGTTCCGAGATAGGTCACATTGCCGTCATCGTCGACGAACCTGACCAGGCGGAGATCCTCGATCCCGTGGCGCTGGTGATCCGTGACCGGGAAGATGACGGTTTCGGACAGATCGCGACTTCCCTCGCAGAACAGCCGCACGCCGGGATCGTCCGGATTACCACCGGGAATGAGCTTGATCCGGGGCGACACGGCCTGTTTGCTCGGCGCATCGACAGTAACCGAGCCGTCCGCCATCAGCGTGCCAGTCCGGAATGTGACCGACGAGATATGCCCTTCCCCCACGCCGCGCAGCGCCAGGATGAAGCGGAGTGCACCCTCAGGCACGCCGCTTTGGTCGGGCGCCGCCACGATGCTTGGGTTGAACAGCGCGGCCGCCTCGAACGCATATTCCTCGCTAAAATAGCCCCCGATCAGATGTGCCTGATCATCGCTCACCGATGCCGCAGCGATCGACAGGCCGTTGATGTCGTGAAACCGCCGCAGGAGAACGCTCTCCACGTCGCGGTGGTGCTCGCTCAGGCTCGCCACGGCATCGTGCAGTGCTTCGCTGACGGTGGCAGGATTGAGCGCCAGCACGCGATCCGCGATCCGCTGCGCGCGGGTGCAAGTTGCCGAAGCGAAATCGGGTTCGTCGTCCGCTGGAGCAAAAGGCCGGATCACCACTCGCGCGGGATCCGGTTTAAGCAGAAGCGGCAGGTGCGATACGATGTCGTCGGCCATGGAGCCTCGTTTGCAGGAGATAATCGGATCGCGACGGGTTTCCTCACGCCGAAATCACATCGGCGCTCAGCGCTATTTGGCGGCGATGTCGGACTTCAGTTCGAGATATTGCGCGCGCGTCAGTTCGCCGGCGGCATATCGCTCGTTCAGGATCGACGCGGCATCCTTTCGCGGCAAACCGTCGAACTTGCGGTGCGCGCGATATGCGTAGCCCCAGTTACCGAAACTGGAAAACACAAGGAAAATGAAGCCAAACCAGAGGATCCAGCCCCAACCGAAATAGTCATAGTTTGAGTTGAAATTGTGCATGGGAAGACCTCGACTGAATGCCGGCACCTGCTGTAAATCCGTTGTAATCCCGGATCGAACTGCCGTGCGGCTTAAGATGGCGCTCGATAGGCGCGATATCGAGCGACGGAATCTACTCAGATGGCCGGACCGTGGTCGCAGGCGGGCTCTGATAGTCCGGTGCGTAGTTTCCGACCCTGCAAGGGCCGCGATTTATCGACGATGCCCCGAGCCTTCGGTCGAGTCAAAGACTGCCGTCGAAGCGGAAGGGGAAGCACAAATGAAGCGGCTCGTTGCCTATGATCTCGACGGAACCCTTGCCGAAAGCAAACAGCCGATCGATCCGGAAACCGCGGCGTTGCTTGCGCGTCTCACCAAGGTTGCCCTGGTCGCGGTCATTTCAGGAGGCGATTGGCCGCAATTCGAGGAACAGCTCATCGGAAAGCTGCCCGACGATACCGATCTGGATCGGCTGTTCTTGCTGCCCGCCTCAGGCACCAAACTCTATCGCTTTCGAGCAAGGTGGGATCAGGTTTATGCCGAGTTGTTTTCGGAAGAGGAACGCAAGCGCATCCTCAAAGCTCTCGCATCGACGGTAGCCGAACAAGGCCTTGGCGCGGCGCGAAGCTGGGGCGACAGGATCGAGTACCGCGGCAGCCAGATCACCTTTTCGGGTCTGGGTCAGCGCGCGCCCCTGGACGCCAAACAAGCATGGGACGCCGACTTCGCCAAGCGCAAGCGCCTCCAGGCGGCGCTGATCCCCCTGCTCCCTGACTTTGCGGTGCGCGTTGGCGGATCGACCTCGATCGATATCACACGCAAGGGCATCGACAAGGCCTACGGCATGGCCAAGCTGGCGAAAGCCTCGGGCATCCCCGCCGACGAGATGATTTTCATCGGCGACGCGCTCTATCCGGGAGGCAATGACTATCCGGTTCACGAAGCCGGCTTCGACACGATCGGTGTCAGAGATGTGGCTGAAACCCGCCGGGTGACCGAAGCAATCGCGCTGTGCCTGAAATAGGGATTGCGAGGGCGCCAGGGACGCGCTGTCGCCGACAATTCAGCACCGCCAATCGGGAGCATTGCCAGTCTCTATGCAGGCATGGGTAGATTCCGACCCTGTGCCGGCGCTCGTCACCGACTATTTTGGCCGGGATCGGGTTCGATGCCGATCTGTCCGGCGACGTGCGAGCATACTCCATCAGGAACGGCAAATGATTGACCCCATGATATACCTAGTGCCCGTCCTTGTATTCGCTCTGCTGATCCTCGCCATGGCAAGCATCAGGATCCTGCGCGAATATGAGCGCGCGGTGGTCTTCACGCTTGGGCGCTTTCAAAAGGTGAAGGGGCCCGGCCTCGTTTTTCTCGTACCTTTCATTCAGCAGATGGTGCGCGTCGATCTGCGCATTCAGGTCATCGAGATTCCAAGCCAGGATGTCATCTCACGCGACAACGTTTCGATGAAGGTCGATGCCGTTCTCTATTTCAACGTCGTCAATCCTGAACATGCGATCATCCAGGTGCAGGATTATATGCCCGCCACCAACATGCTGGCGCAGACGACGCTGCGCGCGGTTCTGGGGCAACACGAGCTCGACGAGATGCTGTCCGAGCGCAAGAAGCTGAGCAGCGATGTGCAGAGCATCCTCGATGCGCAGACCGAGCTATGGGGCATCAAGGTCAGCAATGTCGAAATCCGTACCGTCGAGTTGTCCGATAACATGGTGCGCGCCATCGCCAAGCAGGCCGAGGCCGAGCGTGACCGCCGCGCCAAGGTGATCCATGCCGAAGCGGAGTTCCAGGCTTCGCAGACGCTCGTCAACGCCGCTACCATCCTTTCCAGCATCCCGGCGGCCATGCAGCTTCGCTATCTGCAGACCTTGACCGAAATCGGTGCCGAACAGAATACGACCGTCGTATTCCCGATGCCGATCGACATTGTGAAGCCATTCCTGGCGTTGCTGGAGACGGCGGCTGACGCGAAGCCAAATGGTGATGCTCGGCCGAAGATCTCGAACGCGCCTGCGGTTGTTGTCTCAAAGCCGGTTCCCGAGCCAGCGTGACGCCGGAGTCAATTTCCATCGGGTCGACGCTATGAGTGAGTTCCATGGCGCTACAACGGCGCTGACCTTCAACAGCGGGTCGTCGTCGCTCAAGTTCGGGTTGTATCGGTTTGAAAAGAGCGAGCCGGTCGCGCTGATTTCTGGTGAGATCGAAACGATCGGCGAAGGCTACTGCCGGATTCGCGCGAATGACGCCGCAGGAGACACGCTGATCGACGAGAAATTGCCCATGAGGTCACCATCAGACGGCGTCAGCCGGCTGGGCGCGCTGTTCGACCGCGCGAAGGCGTCTGCACCGACCGCCATTGGCCACCGCATCGTCCATGGCGGGCCAAGCCTGCGCACTCATTGCCTGATCGATGACGCCGTTTTGCAAACCCTCGACGCTGCGGTCTGCTTCGCGCCGCTGCACGTGCCGCCGGCGCTTGCCGTCATCCGCTACGCCCGAGAGCATTTTCCTGGCCTGCCGCAGGTAGCCTGCTTCGACACCGCCTTTCATGCGACTATGCCCGAAGTAGCGACTACCCTACCCCTGCCGCACGAACTGCGCGCGCGCGGTATTCAGCGTTACGGATTCCATGGCCTGTCCTGCGAATCGATCGTGCGGCAGCTTGGCCGCAACTTCGCCGACAAGCTCGTCATCGCGCATCTCGGCAATGGCGCCAGCGTAACCGCCGTAAAAGCGGGGCACTCGATCGATACCAGCATGGGCCTGACACCCGCCGGAGGCGTGATCATGGGCACCCGGACCGGTGATATCGATCCCGGTATCTTGCTGTATCTCATGCGCGGCGAGCATCTCGACGCGGATGACCTCGAAGATCTGATCAATCGCCGGTCTGGGTTGGCCGGGATTTCCGGTGTCAGCAGCGACGTACGCAAACTCAATGCGGTTGAAGCAACCGAACCCAAGGCCCGTCTGGCTCTCGATATGTTCCGCATCTCGGTTGCCAAGCAGATTGCGGGAATGATCGTCGCGCTAGGTGGGATCGATACTCTGGTTTTTACCGGGGGAATTGGCGAGCATGATGGCGGCGCGCGTGCTGGCATCGTCGAGCGGCTGTCATGGTGCGGGATCCATCTCGACGGGGACCACAATGGAGAGGGCTGCAACTCGCACAGCGACGTGAATGGCCGAACCACTGTCCTTGTGCTGACGTCGCGCGAAGATGACGAGATTGCGCGGCAAACCCGCCTGCTTGCTCGCGCAGACTAGGAAAACAACTTTATGGCCGATTACGGAGACCGCCGATGCGCTACTTTCTCGATGCTGAATTCAATGGCTTCCAGGGCCAGCTGATCTCGCTCGCGCTCGTGCCCGAGGCGGATCACGCCGTTGCCTTCTATGCCGCTCTCCACTGCGAAGCGCCAACCAATTGGGTTCGAGATCATGTGCTACCGGTTCTGCAGATTGACGCTGTAACGCGGACCGACATCACTGCGCGTCTCGCCGATTATTTTAAAGGTGACCCCGAGCCCATCGTGGTCGCCGATTGGCCGGAAGATATTGCCCACTTTACGCTTCTGCTGATCACGGGACCTGGATCGCGCCTGCCAATGCAAACCGTCCGGTTTGAACTGCTAAACCTTCCACTGTTCGACTCCCATCGCTCAGTCAGACCCCGCACAACGCGCTATGCGACGCCTCGGCTTTGAAAGCCTATGTGACCGCCGACCAAGGCGCGACAAATTTCGGCGCCGGGCGTCGATGACCGCTGGGTAACTGTTCCAGCTAGGTGTTGCTCGTGTTTTACCCGCTGACCCGATTCAGCGTAGATTTATTTGGATGATGCGCGCGCCCACCGCCTGAGTAGATTCCGGCGCTGGCGCGTCTACCGGCCTGGCATCAACATATATCCAGAATAAGCCCATTCATCCCTTCGGGAGTTCGCCCAATGCCGTTCCTGGAGCAACAGCGCACAATTGACCCATGCGGACCGGAAGGCACCAATACAGACCCGCTCGGCGCTGTCGGTCTTTTCTCCAAGCGGCCAGCCAGCATTGCGCAGCTCGACATCGCGCTGATCGGAAACTCGCTCCCCCGGCTCTGCGGCATCGCCACCTTTACCACCGATCTTCAGCAAGCGTTGGACCAATCACCCGCGTTGGCGGAGCATCAATCATCGCCATGACTGACCGAGTGCAGGAATATGATTATCCAGCCAGCGTCGCACTGTCGATCGCGGACGAAGACCCGCTAGCGTATGATGCCGCCGCTCGCTTCCTGAATGCCGGGCCTTTCGACGTAGTCTCGCTGCAGCATGAATTCGGCATCTTTGGCGGCCCCGACGGGAGCCATATTCTGCGCCTCGTCGAGCATCTTCGGGCGCCGTTGGTCACCACCCTGCACACCATCCTCGCAGCGCCCTCCATAATGCAGCGCAACGTGATTGATCGCATCGGTCGCGCCTCTTCGCGGGTCGTCGTGATGGCGGCAAAAGGGGCGCGCCTGCTGGCTGGCAACTATAACGTCGATCCGCGCAAGATCGATGTCATCCCCCACGGCATACCCGACGTAAAGATCGTTCCTTCCGAACGGATGAAGGAAAGGCTCGGCTTTGCCGGCCGCACCGTCATCCTCACCTTCGGGCTGTTGAGCCCGAACAAGGGCATCGAAGTGATGATCGACGCCATGCCGATGATCCTGCGATCCTGCCCCGACGCGCTCTACATCGTGCTCGGCGCCACCCATCCGAATCTCCTGCGTGACAATGGCGAGCCTTATCGGGATAGCCTGGCTGCCAGAGCCAAAGCGCTGGGCGTGGCAGACAGCATCCTGTTCATCAACCAGTTCGTCGAACGCGCCGAGCTACTCGATTTTATCGCGATGTGCGATGTTTATGTAACGCCCTATCTTTCCGAAATGCAGCTGACGTCGGGCACGCTGGCCTACAGCTTTGGGCTCGGCCGGCCCATCGTCTCGACCCCATATTGGCATGCCGCCGAATTGCTGGCCGACGGACGCGGGGTCTTGGTCCCTTTTGGCGATTACGAGGCAACCGGCCGGGCGGTCTCGGGTCTACTGGCAGACCCAAATCGGCGAAACGTTATCAGCCGGCGAAGCTACCAGGAAGGGCGCGCCATGACCTGGCAGCGCACGGCCGAACTCTATCTCGATCTCTTCTTTGACGCCGTTGGTCGCAAGGTGCGAGCGACCGAAAGTCGTGCAGACCTCAGGCTCTCCGCGGCATGAGCGACCACATGCATTACATTTCACCGAAGTATTTTCGCGCCCTGTGCGATGACACGGGCATCTTCCAGCACGCCGTTCTGGATACCGCAGATCTCGCCCACGGCTATTGCATCGACGACAATGCCCGCGCGTTGCTTGCCAGCTATAGCCTGGCCGCCGAAGGCGAGGATATCGACGCAGAAATGTTGGGCAATCGTTTCGTCGCGTTCATTCAGTACGCTTGGAATCCGGACGAGCGCCGGTTCCGCAACTTCATGGGCTACAACCGCAACTGGCTCGAACCACAGGGCTCGGAAGACAGCCACGGCCGAACGCTGTGGGCGCTCGGCGTTTGCAGCCGCGACGATCCCTCCCCCCTGCGGCGATAATGGGCCCGATTGCTGCTCCAGAAAAGCTACCCGGCGATGGCGACCTTTCGATCGCCGCGTGGGTGGGCTTTTGCCATAATGGGACTATGTGCGTTTGAGGACACCCGACCGGGCGACCCGGTTGCCACACGGATGTGCGACCGCCTGACCGGGCAATTGGTCGACCTTCTGGAACGCGAGGCACATGCAAACTGGATCTGGTTTGAGGATGTCTTGGCCTATGACAACGCGCGGCTCCCTCAGGCCCTGCTGACAGCGGGGCATGCACGACGGGATCAGCACCTGATCGACGCGGTGTCAGGAGCCTGAACTGGCTGCTGGAGCTGCAAACGGGCGAGACGGGATTGTTCCGCCCGGTCGGATCGGACAGCTTTGGCGCGCCCCATGCCGGACCCGAGCCGTTCGATCAGCAGCCGCTCGAAGTCGCGGCGACCGTCGCGGCTTGCCGGATTGCCTATGAGATAACCGGTGCTCCCCGGTATCGGACCGACGCTGACCGAGCCTGGCGCTGGCTCCTGGGGGAAAATGATTTGGGCCTGGCCTTGCTCGACCCGAAAACCGGCCGCTGCTGTGATGGCCTGCATCCTGACCGGGTGAATGCCAATTGCGGTGCAGAATCTGTCGTCTCGGCCTTGCTCGCTGCGGCCGACATGAATGCGATGGAACTGACGTCTCGGCTAGCAACAGCAGACTTAAATCTGCTCGCGCCCCACTGGCAAACAGCCCTGAGTATCGACGGATCGCCTGAAACACGGGTTGAAAAAGCCCCGCATGCGTAGTTTCCGAACCTGATGGCCGACATCCGATCCGGTTAGCCATGCGTCCAGGATAAAATCACACACGCTTTAATGCGAAGGGCACGACGCCTCTTGCTGAGCGGGTAACGGAAGGAAGCCAAGCATGTCGATAAAAGCTCTATTATTTGCTGCCATCCTCGCCAGTTCGAGCGGGTCGGCGTTTGCCCAAGCCGGAACAATGCGTCCCGAAACCAGCAGAACCGACACGATGCCCTCGGCCGCCAAGCGTAGTGACATGCCGACCCGCGAGACGAGCTCCGCATCGGCACGTCCAAGAACAACGGCGAACCAACTGAACCGTGCCAACGGCAAATATTACCGGATGAGGTCGCGTGCGCGCGCGCAAGACAGAATGGACCGACGAGCCTATCAGGCCGCGGTAATGGCGCGGTATCATCGTGCTGTGAACCGTTACGATCGGCGCTATGCACGGCAGCAAAGGGCGTACGCCACTGCGATGGCGGCGTGGCGCCGCCAGGTTGCCGCCTGCCACCATGGCAATCGCCGAGCATGCAGAGCCAATTCGCCGCGCGTGGCCGACTTCTATTGAGCACTTTCTCCCGGCGCCGCTCGCGACACTTCGTTGCTGGGGGCGCTGGGACAGCAGCTTGGCCAGCGGGTCAGCGTTCATGCCGTCAACGGTTGCCCGCAACGATGTCATGAATTGGGCTTGGTTGCCTCGCTCCTGCTAATCTTCCGCTGGAGCCAGGGTAGACGACTCACGATCGGACTCCAGTCTCGAAAACTCCGGGAGCGGCGCTCAATTCGCCACGAAGCATGAACCGATCACGTCAGGAATGCGGGACCATGATCTCGATCAGCGTTGCGTCCCCTTCTGGCCGGAACCGGCACACACCGGTCGCCGCAGGCAGCAGTAACACCGCGCCTTTGTTCATCGCGAAATCGCGATGGTCATGTTCCACGTTACCGCTTCCATCGATGCACACCAGCACGGTTGGCGTGTCCGCTCTGCCCACCGGATACGGCACCGATGCCGTGATGCGCCACAATCGGAAGTGCGGGCAGTCGAGCAGGCGATCGCGCCGAACCGATCCGGTTTCCTCGGTCTGCGGCACGGTCGGTCGAATGACACCTTGCGCCAGATTGACGCACCGCAGCGCCTGCTCGACTTGGAGCGGTCGATGCGCGTTTGTCTTCGGATCGATATGATCCCAGTCGTAAAGGCGGAAAGTGACGTCGCTGTTCTGCTGGACTTCGAGCACGACCACGCCATCGCCGAGCGAATGAACGTCGCCCGCTTCGATCAACACGCTCTCCCCAAGCGACGGCGTAAAGCTCGGCAGCGCGTCATCCACCGTCGCCTGCGATAAGGCACGCAGCGCAGAGGCAGCGACGCCCGGTTGAAGCCCGGCATAAATGCGGCTGCGCGGCTCGGCCTCCAAGACCACCCAGCCCTCGGTTTTAGCCGTTTCTCGCTCAGGAATGAGGTCGGGCTGGTGATCGGACGGATGCACCTGCACCGACAACATCGCCGACACGTCGAGATACTTTAGCAGCAGCGGAAAGCGCCGGAAGCGCGGAGCCAAGTTCCCCAGGATGGCTGTGGGAGACGCCTCGATCAGTTTCGCAAGAGTACTGCCCCTCAGCGGCCCATCCGACACTCGGCTGGGATTGTCGTCTCGGTCGCTCAACAGCCAGGCCTCGCCGATTGGCCCGTCACCGGGCAGCGGCGCGCCGAGCCAGCCCGCAAGGCGCCGACCTCCCCACAGCCGATACTGGCAGATGGGTTCGAAGCGTAGTGGCGTGAAAATGGTCTCGGTCATGGTTAGACTCTTTGCGCCCAAAACGGCTGGAGCAGCAGCATCGGAAACTACCCAAAGCGCATGTCCGCGGGCGGCTGAACATCGGGAATGGATGTGACTGCTGCGCGATCTGACACTTTGAGCATCGAAGCCCGGGCTTCTGCCTGCCTGAGTAGATTCCGACACTGTCGGTTGGCGCGTGCGCCCGGGTAACGTCTCTCTGCCCCCTACACCTTAAAGTTGGCCGCGCCGCGCCGCGAAGTGGCGGGTGCAGGACGACATCCGCGAGGACGAAAAAAATGGACGTGATGATTACAACGCCCGAAGCCGAACACCCCGCCTCATCAGAGTCGGCGCTGACAGCGGGCCAGTTCACGTTGGATGCCGAGGAAGTGCGCCTGATCGATGCCTATTGGCGCGCGGCCAATTACCTGTCGGTCGGCAGATCTACCTTTATGATAACCCGCTGCTTCGCGAACCGCTGACGCTGGCTCATGTGAAGCCGCTGGTGGTGGGACACTGGGGCACGACACCGGGTCAGAACTTCATCTACGCCCACCTGAACCGCATCATAAAACGCTGCGACCTCGACATGTTCTACATCGCCGGCCCGGGGCACGGAGGGCCCGCCATTGTCGGCAACGTTTACCTGGAAGGCACCTGGAGCGAGGTCTACCCCAACGTCACGCAGGACGTGGCCGGCCTGAAGAAGCTGTTCACGCAATTCTCGTTCCCCGGCGGAATCTCAAGCCACGTGGCGCCCACCACGCCGGGTTCGATCCACGAGGGCGGCGAACTTGGCTATTCGCTCAGTCATGCGTTCGGTGCCGCGTTCGACAACCCCGGCCTGATCGTTGCCTGTGTTGTCGGCGACGGCGAGGCCGAGACCGGCCGCTCGCCACAGCCTGGCAGTCCAACAAGTTGCTCAATCCCGTCACCGACGGCGCGGTTCTGCCGATCCTCCATCTCAATGGCTTCAAGATCAGCAATCCTACCCTGCTCGCACGAATCGAACCCGACGAGCTCGAACAGTTCATTCGAGGCTGCGGTTGGATCCCCTATTTCGTTGAGGGCGACGACCCGGAGACGATGCACCGCCTGATGGCCGCGACGATGGATCAGGTCATCGAGGATTCACGCCATTCAGCAGAAGGCTCGATCGGGCCAGGATACCGGCCGCCCCCGCTGGCCGATGATCGTGCTGCGCTCGCCAAAGGGCTGGACCGGGCCGAAGATGGTAGACGGGCTGAAGATCGAGGGAACGTTCCGGGCACACCAGGTGCCGTTGCTGGTGAACGCGGACCACCCCGAACACGTCGCTCAGCTCGAAAGCTGGATGCGAAGCTACAAGCCCGGAACTGTTCGACGAGCAAGGACGCTTGATCGCGGAACTGGCCGAGCTAGCGCCCAACGGGAACCGCCGGATGGGGGCCAATCCGCATGCCAATGGCGGCGCGCTACTTCGCGACCTGGTCATGCCGGACTTCCGCGACTACGCGGTCGCCATACCTGCGCCAGGCGCCGTCAAGGCCCAAGATACCATGGTGCTCGGCAAATTTCTGCGCGACGTATCTGCGCTAAATGCGGAGCCGCGTAACTTCCGCATCTTTGGACCGGATGAAACCTTGTCCAACCTCCTGGGCGCCGTGTTCGAGGTGACGCCGCGCCAGTGGGACGCGCGCACCGTTGAGGACGACGAATTCCTCGCGCCCACAGGCGGCGTGCTCGATTCGATGCTGAGCGAGCATCAGTGCGAAGGTTGGCTGGAGGGCTATCTACTGACCGGGCGCCACGGCCTGTTCAACAGCTACGAAGCTTTCATCCGCATCGTCGATTCGATGTTCAGCCAGCACGCCAAGTGGCTCAAGGTAACGTCCGAGCTGCCGTGGCGCCGGCCTATCGCTTCGCTGAACTACCTGCTCGCCTCGCATGTCTGGCAGCAGGATCATAACGGCTTCACCCATCAGGATCCCGGTTTTCTCGATCATGTCATCAACAAGAAGGCCGACATTGTCCGTGTCTATCTTCCGGCCGACGCCAACTGCCTGCTCTCGGTATTCGATCACTGCCTGCGCAGCCGCCACTATGTGAACGTGGTCGTCGCCGGCAAGCATGCTTTGCCGCAGTGGCTGTCGATGGAGGCCGCCGTCATCCATTGCACAGAGGGGCTCGGCATCTGGCAATGGGCGAGCAACGACCAGGAAGAGGATCCCGATGTCGTCATGGCCTGCTGCGGCGATACACCGACGCTAGAAATTCTTGCGGCCGTTTCGATCCTGCGCGAACATCTTCCCGAGCTCAGGATCCGCGTCATCAACGTCGTCGATCTGATGCGACTTCAACCCTGTTCGGAACATCCGCATGGGCTGAGCGAGCGAGCCTATGATCAACTCTTTACCACGGACAAGCCGATCGTTTTCGGCTTCCACGGCTATCCCTGGCTGGTTCACCGTCTCACCTACCGCCGTACCAATCACAATCTCCATGTCCGCGGCTACAAGGAGGAAGGCACGATCACCACGGCGTTCGACATGCGCGTCCAAAACGAGCTCGATCGCTTCCATCTTGTCCAGGACGTTGTCGATCGCGTGCCGAACCTCGGAACCAAAGGTGCCTATCTCCAGCAACTCATGCGCGACAAGCTGATCGAGCATAAGCATTACATCGACAAGCATGCGAGGACCTGCCCGAAATCATCAATTGGACCTGGGAGGGGTCGGCCGGCCGTTCCGCATGAACCGGCAGGAAACTCATCACATGCGCCAGCAGCCTTGTTGCAAGCGGCAAAGGTCTGCTCGCGATGGACGAGAGCAGTCCGACCTGCAATCGACGCTTCGCTGCACTGGACATACCGCAGACGGTCGAGATGCGGCGCGCCTGGCGCGAGTTGCTCGTGACCGCACCGGGACTCGGTGACAGCATCAGCGCGCAATCCTTTATGACGAAACGATCCGGCAATGCGATCATCGTGGTCGACGACTGATCGACCGTTTGATCGATGCGGGCATCATTCCCGGTATCAAGGTCGACATCGGCGCGAAGCCGCTGGCGCTCCACGTCGGCGAGAAGGTCACCGAGGGTCTCGACGGCCTGCGCGACAGGCTCGCGGACTATGCTGGCATGGGCGCACGGTTCGCCAAGTGGCGCGCGGTCATCGGTCTGGATGGCGATCATCCCAGCCTTGCCTGCATTCGCACCAACATGCAGGCACTCGCCCGCTATGCGGCACTGTGCCAGGAGGCCGGGATGGTGCCGATCGTTGAGCCGGAAGTGCTTATGACGGGCGCTCATCCGCTCGAACGATCGCGTTCGGTGACCGGCGATGTACTGACCGTGCTGTTCGGAACTCCACGTCCAAGGGTGCTGCTCGAAGGTGTCATCCTCAAAGCCAACATGGTCCTGCCCGGCCTCGACTGCTCAATACAGGCGCCGGTAGAGATTGTCGCAGTGGCGACAATTGACTGCCTGCTTAAGGCGATACCGCCCACTGTCGCAGGCGTGGCATTCCTTTCCGGCGGCCAATCAGCCGAACTTGCATCGGCGCGGCTCAATGCAATGAATGCTATATTGCTGCGCGATGCGGCACCCTGGCCGCTGGTCTTTTCGTTCGCGCGTGCCATCCAGCAGCCCGCGCTGGACATTTGGCGTGGCAAGGGTTCGAACGCGAATGCGGCGCAACGGGCGCTCCTCCACCGCGCGCTGTGCAACCATGCTGCGCTGCGCGGCACGTATGACGCGGCGATGGAATCGGACCAAGGCTATCGCAAGGCCTCCTGATGGATATGGACGCCCCCCAAAAAGAGACGGTCGACAAGAGCAGTGTGCAACCCCATGGCCATTCCGGCAGGGGAGACCCCCTGGAAATTTATCTAGTGCCCATGGCGAAACAGCCTGGTCTCTGACCGGACAGCACCGGGAATACCGACATTCCATTGACCGAGCACGGCGAGGAGCAGGCGGTTGCCCTCGCGTCCGTGTTGGGAGTCATCGAGTTTGATCATGTGCTGACCAGTCCCGCCCTGCGCGCGCGCCGGACCTGCGAGCTTTCGGGATTTGGCGACGTTGCAGCCGAATGCGCCGATCTCACCGAGTGGGATTACGGCGACTATGAAGGCAGGCGTTCGAGCGACATCCGCAAGGATCGGCCGGACTGGAACGTCTATCAGGACGGGTGCCCCGGAGGCGAAAGCGTTCGGATGTGATGTTGCGGGCGGACTGCGTCATCGCTTCGCTGCGGACACTATCGGGTAGCGTCTTGGTCTTTTCGCACGGACAATTCGGCTGCAGTCTCGCCGCCCGATGGATCGGCTTGCCGGTCGCAGCAGCACAGCATCTTCAACTGGACCCGGCATCGGTAAGTGTGCTGGCATTCAATCCCAGTCACCCCGACTGGCCGTCCTCGCGCACTGGAACGGTATCGCGGGTAGGTTTTGACCAGGCCGAGGGATATCGAGGGGGCAATGCAATCCAATTAGCAGAGCAACCATGAGCGAGGGAAGATGCCCATACCCCTGTCCGCGGCATCAGGCGCGAAGCTTCATAGAAGAACTTGAGTAGTTTCCGAGCCTAACTCCGTTCGTTGATCGCCGATATGGATAGCTTCGACAGCAAATGATGAGTGGTTTGAACCGAGAGGCCGACAATGCGGGCGGAAACAATATTGGTATTTACCCTAACGTTGGCTGCCTGCGCGCCAGAATCTACGGCAACCGAATGTCCAAATCCATCAATGGTCGCCCTGCATCGGTCGGCGGGGCAGAGCAAGTAAGGTCACTTGCTGGAATGCTCGCCGGCCCGGACAATGAGAATGCCATTGCTGAGAGTGCCCGAGCCCTACATCGACGCGACGCGAGGCTGAGTTCCTCCCAGATCACAAATATTCTCATAGCAGCGGAGTGTGAGGGCCGGAAGGCAAGCGGCGGCGCGGGGTACAATCCCGCGAACCGAACCAAGCAAATCAGCAAACAAGTGGAGGCAATCATGTTGACCCTGCCCCCGGACGCCAAATGAGTGCATCGTGATTGCCAAAAAACCCAAAACCAAGCCATTATATCGGGACGGCTACAATGCAAAATGAGCGAGCGGTGACACCAGGCTCTGGCGAGCAGGTTTTTGCCCTCCGAGAGGTAGTCGCTGTATTCGATGATCCCAGCGCACTCGAGACTGCGATCGAAAGACTGGAAATCTCCGGAGTCGACCGGGCTGCGATCAGCGTCATGTCCAGCGCGGAGACGATAGACAGCAAGCTCGGGCATCTTTTCCGGCGGACTTCGCAGTCGTCGGATGCCGACAATGTCGAAAAGGGCATTGAGGTAAGCCGCTACGAAATGGCCGAGGGGGTTGGCGCAGTGATCGCCATACCAGTATATATCGGTGCAACCGCGGCGCTTGTTGCAATATTCGCTAGCGGCGGGTGGATACTCGCGGCAGCCGTCGCGGGATTGGCAGGTGGTGCCTTCGGTGGTGGCTTCGGTGCAGTTGCAGCGCGCATGGTGGGCAAACACCACGCAGATCATATCGAGGAGCAACTCACAAAGGGTGGGTTGCTGTTATGGGTGCGAACCACAGACGATCGCGATGAGAAGGCAAAAATCGAACTCCTTCGGTCCCTAGGAGGAGCAAATGTTCATGGGCATATCTACCGCCGGAAATGGGGGTCGACGAAGTGCCGCTTCATGACGCAAATCCCGACCCCCTTTTGACCGAGCAATAATTTGCTGATCGAGCACGGGTCAGAGCTGTGAGAAAACTATCATGGCTCTTCATTTGGCTCTTCAATGATTCAATCTTCGATTGTATCGCGGAAGTGCGCGATCCGACCATTTATAAGATGTTCGCCGTTGCGGAGCTAATCTGGATATCAACGGCACGCATTTTTTCAGGGCACCCACAATGCCTTGGTCACGAACCCGCCGGTTCGCCATCCGTACCTCGGGACGATTTTTGCGCCGTGAACGTACCTGCCGCGACGGGTGTTGACGAAGTTGACGCAACGAAAGTGGTTGTTCTTTAAATGCGACCACCACGACCAGCCAATTACCCGCGCAGTTGCAGCGTCATCGCTCGGACCGCCGTGCGGCAATCACTTGAAGTGCCCGGTGCAGGTCAGCCGGCTCCGTTTCAGCGATCGCGACGCCCAACCTCAAGGAGGTGGCGGCGCACGTCATAGAGTTGATCGAGCAGCAAGAGGACGACCGGCAGCGCTGCCTCGTTGACGTCCAGTTCCTCGCGCAGTTCGTAGATAAGATGTACGCGCGCAATATCGATTTCTTCGAACACATATCGCCCATCCGCCAGGTCCGGTTTGACCCAGTTGTTGGCGATCCACCGCGCCAGATCCGCGTCTTCGAGGCCGTCGACATCGCGGACAAGTACGTCGAAGCTCATCAT